>JACDGH010000302.1 GCA_013815395.1 Parachlamydiaceae bacterium | reverse complement strand
CCTATCTTAGCTATGAGCTCGTTATGCCTAATCCTATAAATATAAGATGTTAGCAATCTTAGATAAGTGATTAAGGCTCTAAAGAACGTTTTCTATGTCGCAGTCACCTTGACCATATTTTAGAAGAATTTATTTTCAAAACCATTATAAGATCCACAGCCTTAAAAATATGTAATCGTCAACAAATCCCAATTTGCTGGAAAAGGTTGGCGGCGATAGGAAGATCTGGCAGCAAATATTTTCACTATCAGCAAAATTGTGTTATTCTTAATCAAATTCAATAAACCTGTTTAGTCCTCAAAAAAGAACTGGGCTAATTGTTGCATTGTGGGACTCCATTTTCACCAGCCGAACATCCAGAGTCCATCAGAAAAGAAAGGTTAGGTGTTTAAAGTAACTTCGAGAACTCTTTTTTACCGCTTTGATTTTCATCAAAGGTTTCGTCAATTTTCCCGTTTAGTAAATCTTATTCTCCTTTGTAGAAAAAGTGCTTCATGGCTATTTTGGGGCGTTAACATCGAAAGATGACATTTGAGCGGACAAACAAATGTCCTAGTTACTTTGAGTCGATTGCAATTTACCTCAAATGAGCAATCATAGTCCTTGTAGTTCTACGGTATTTCTGGTCTCAATATACGGCCGCGTTCAAAATGTTTTTTTTAAAATCTAGCATTGAGTGCGTTCATGTTAAAGCAGCTTCTATCCGCAACTTAAATATACCACGTTCCGGCCAGCAACTTCCAATTTCATCGAACAAGAAAGCAAAGACTATTGCTCCATCCTATTTAAGCGAAGACGAAAGCGTGTGCTATAGAATGGGTTAGTATGATCATTATTTATCGACTTAAATCATTTATACGCGCACAGTTAATGATTGAAACGGAGCAAAACAAATCAAATTGATTTATTTTTGTTGCAAGTTCTTACCTTTAGATTATCGGTGAGACATTCTGTGAGTCCGAGATATAGTTCTTGTTTTTCCGCGTTAAAAGCAAAACGGAAATATTTACGATTTCATAACAACAAATTGATTACCAAGCTATATTTCAGCCCTATCGGCATGTTTTTAGGGTGTCAGCGCTTAATGATCAATTATTGCATTTCTTTAGGTTAAACATAGGTAACACATTCGCTAAAACTGCATTGCAAAACCTTTACCTTCCATGTTCAATTTGATCATCGAACGATGGGAATTAAAAATATTACATATTTATTGGGTGCTGGTGCCAGTTACAATGCTGTACCTGTAGTTGATGCTACCGCTGAATCAATGAGAATAATGGCAAATGATTTATTGACGGTAACGCAAATGTTCCCCACTCCAGCTTGGCTACATCACTAGCTCAAAAATTGAGGCATTTAGCAACCCAAGTTGAACAACATGCCTCAGTTGATACCTACGCCAAAAAACTAACCGTTACGGAAGGTGGCATTCACGGTCTTTGGGATTTTAAAATGACTCTCATAGCATACTTTCTTTACTGGCAATTAGCTAACCTCCCAGATAAGAGATATGATTTTTTAATTGCTGGAGTAATGCATTTGGGAACTGGAGCGTCTTATTTTTCAATGCCGCCTAACGTCGACGTTATTACTTGGAACTATGACCTACAATTTGAAATTGCATTCGCAAAATACAAGAAACTTAAGACGATAGATGCGGTCATCCAAGAGGTCAATTGCTTTCCCAGGCCGGGCAACTTTTCAATCTTTAATCAACCACAAGTAAATGACCCCTATGCAAAAAAGTTCTCTATTCTAAAATTAAACGGCACCGCAGGACTTCATTATGATTCAACATTAATTAATACAAACGGAGAGTTAAGTTACCCGTTAAATAATCCTATAAATAGTGATTTCATATTTGATGGTCCCCAATCAGGGGCAGAACTGACCAATGCAATTCTCAAACACTATCAGGCAATGGTGAGCTCAACTGCACCAGGATCAAAATACAATAACCTGTTTAGTTATGCCTGGGAAAGCACCTCAGTAGTTCCACCGCGTTACATCATTAAAGAGCCATTTGACACTGAGGTTTTAGTGATCATTGGTTACTCGTTTCCCACTTTTAATAGATATGTAGACAGGTTCCTTTTTGAGAATATGCCAAAGCTGAGCAAAATTTATTATCAAGACCCGAAGCCACAGATTGATGTACTTACCAAATCAATCTTAAGTGACCAGCAACGTGACCAACTTAAACGGCCGTATTCAAATCCCGATTAATACGCAAATGCTAATCCGTGAATAAATGTAGGGCAATTTCTGTTTCGTAATTGCCAATGTGGTTTGTGACTATAAATATATTTCTAAAATATTTGAATTGGCGTAATTGGCGATGAAACAATCCTTATCTGCTAAACTCGTGGGTAATGTTGAGGTTGATGAATTCACGGTAGGTGGTCGGCAAAAAGATCACTATGGCCGTAAAACAGGCAAAAAAAAAGCCACGTTGATAGCAGTAGAGAGCCTTGGCGGAGGTAAGGTTGGCAACATCTATATTGCACCGATTGACAATTTTAAATCAGAGACATTAAAGTACGCAATAAAAAGCGGAGTTGCTAATAGTGCAAAAATAAAAGCTGACGAGTTTCAGTCTTATAAAACATTAAGCAAAGAAATGAATATAGAACGGGTACCATCGCATAAAGGGAAAAACTTCAAAGAGCTACATAATCAAATTATGGTGTTCAAGAATTGGCTGCGGGGAATCCATCATAAATGCTCCAATACCCTGTATTTTGCCTATTGTGATGAATACAGATTTAGATTTAATAAACGAAATAACCGAAAGGCGATATTTGGACATTTGATTGAAGCTATGCTACACTCAAATCCGCACCCAAGCCCAATATTAAAAACAATACGAGCTTATTCTACCTAATTCTATTCTGTTTAATACATTTTCTTTTTTGATTTGAATTAGAAACTCATAGCCATTCATAATAGGCATATTTAGGTCAAGAAAGATAATGTCGGGTAAAAAGGCGCTTACTTTTAATTTATCAAGAGCAATTTTACCGTTTTTTGCTATCTCGCAATGC
>JACDGH010000301.1 GCA_013815395.1 Parachlamydiaceae bacterium | reverse complement strand
TAGTTTTTCAAGGATTTCCAGGAAAACATAAGTCTAATCGTCAACTTCAAATGAGTACAAGTCTTCTTTTTGAAGTTTTGCAAAAATACGATCCAGAAAATTTACTCTTAATTCAGGCAAAAAAAGAAACATTAAACAAATACTTTTCTCAAGATAGGTTACAAGGTGTTTTAGAAAGACTAAAATCTTCTCAGCTTATTTTACAGCACCTTTTGCGTTTCTCCCCATTTTCCTTGCCCTTATTTGTTGAAAGAGTGAGCCAACTGTTAAGTACAGAGACCCTGGCAGAGCGTATTAAAGCAATTCAAAAAAGTTGGATTACAAAATAATGAAATTAACTATTAACAATCAGACATGTCATTTGCTTGCAAAAAAGGCCGTATATTGGGAAGAAAAAAAAACCGTGATTTTAGCAGATGTGCATATCGGAAAGGATACAGTTTTCCGCAAGGCGGGCATACCTATTCCTGAAGGAATACTGGATGACGATCTAATAAATATTGCCGAACTCCTCAATAGTGTAAATGCCGAAAAATGCATTATCGTAGGTGATCTTATACATGCCGAAAGTGGTATTTCTGAAAACGTGAAAAAAAAGTTCAGTGATTGGCTAAATACAACACAATGTGAAATGCATCTTGTTTTAGGAAATCATGACCATGCGCTTATCAAAAAATTACCTCCTGAATGGCCTTTGTTTACCCATAAAAATGGGCTGCTCATTGAACCATTTTACTTTTCTCATTTTCCTATGGAACATGAAAAGTGGTTTGTGTGGTCGGGACACCTACATCCAAAAGTAGCAATATCTAATAATTATGACCGAATTGTTTTAAGATGCTTTCAAGTTTTCAAAAACCTAGCGATTATTCCGGCATTTGGTTTTTTTGTGGGCGGCTCCATGGTGAAAAAGAGCAAAGATTGCAAAATATATGCTATCGCTGACGATTCTGTTGTGGAGATTTAGAATTCTTAAATCAATTAGGGTTATGCTTGGCCGCAAATCTAATCCTAATTTTTGACTCAATTTTCAAAGCTAAGTCGTCGCAAAGACACTAATCTGTCTATGGCGAGACGCCCTTGCAGCCTTGCCGAGAAAGCTTTGAAAGAGAGTAGTCAGGATTCTAGTACCCTTTCCATTTAGTTTTGAAGCTAGTAGAGCCGCACTTATGAGGCTGACAGGAAATAGCAAAAACAGATAATTTGCGTTTGGCGAAGCCCCTGGAGTGCTCGGCTATGCCGCGCCCTTCAATTCAGGAGGTCCGTTGAAGCGGGATACAATGATTTTGAAATAAAGTTTTTTTAGCTTTTTCCTCCTCTAGCTACATACTAGGGCGCTTTAGCTGATATCCTGAATCAAAGGGCGCGGCAGAGCCGAGCACTCCAGGGGCTTCGCCAAACGCAAATTATTATTTTCCTCTATTCCCTGCCCCCATGCCTTCTCTCGACAATTCAGCCAGGATATATCGGTTTGAGTGACTTTTTTCTTGTCGTTTTGATTTGTGGAAAGCAGGGCGAGAGGCTACTCTCATTTATGCAAATCTTCGAGGAAAATAAACATGATCTTTTAAAGATTCCGGATGCATCTTGGGATATGTCTTCATGTAATTTCTAAGAAATTTTATAATGTCTTGCGGTTTATTATGATCATATTTATTTATAGTTAGCATTTCATTTGTAAATTTGATTGCCATTTGCCGAAATTCTTCTGGGCGACCTTCATAACATTGATCGTCACCATAAGGAATAATATTCAAGGCAACGCCAAACAAATAATATGTTTTCTCTGCAAGGTATCTATTATCAAATGTTTTTTCGCTTGAGAACCAGTTATGGCTATTTTTCTCAGCACAAAGATTAGATACAAATTTAGAAAATGCTTCCATATCATTCTTTATCGTTCTTCTTCTGATACCTTCTGCATTACCCTCTTGATCATTGTGATATACGCTAAATTCAGAGGTGAACGATCCGTCAGCTAACTTATATCGCCTAAAAGGCATTTCTTCTAAAAGAGCTCTAACTGGATCAGAAGGCATAGCCAATGACTCTTTTTTCTTTTCATTAGGAATTCTTTGGCTCGAAGTAAGCTTGATTTTTGTTAAACTCTGTGTCTCGTACCAAGCGAAAAAATCGGTTGTATAGGATCCATCAGGAAGCAGATATTGCTTTTGCGCAGGACTATCGGGTTCGGGCAATTCGCCATTAGAAGTTTCTTTAGCTATTGCCATTTTACGTGACTGGTTCTTTTCAAAAGGAACATTATCCGTTTCAGATGTTTTCTTCTCAAAGGTCTGCTTTGCGATTGCAGCGACATCAACTTTAGTTTGAGAATGACTGTTGTGCCATTCAAGAAAGTTTGTTGTGAATGATCCATCTGGGAGAGGATATCTCGAAGAAGATTTGTGGAGACTATCAAGATAACTCATTATTAAAATCCTTGTCTTATATTTTTTATTATTCATTAACAACTTATATGGGCGCACTTACAAGGCTGACAGGTTACAGTGCGCCAGCTCCTGCCGCGCCCTTTAATTCAGGAAATCACCTTAAGCGCCTTGGTATGGACTATAAGAGGACAAAGCTAAAAAACTTTAATGCGAAATCATTGTATTCCGCTTCAATAGACCTCCTGAATTGAAGGGCGCGGCAGAGCTGACGCATTCCAGGGGCTTCGCCAAACACAAATTAACTATATTTATTCTTAATTTTTAAAACGTTCTGCAATTCGTCCGGCAATTTTCTCCATAATACGAGCCCTTACAAATGCGGCTGCAAGATAAATAATTAATATCGTACACACCACTATACCAGCTGTTGATAATGCAATCCCGTAGGCGGAAAGCAAATGACGGGATAAAGCCACGCCTATCACAGAGGCCCCTGTGCCAATGCAGGCAGCTAATGCCAACATATACTTGAGATCATGCGTTAATAAACGCGCTGTTAATGCTGGGCCTGTCATAAAAGCCAACACCATCAATACGCCCACAGCCCTAAAGGCAGCAATTGCAGTGGCCGATACCAAGATCATTAATAAGTAGTTAAAA
>JACDGH010000036.1 GCA_013815395.1 Parachlamydiaceae bacterium | reverse complement strand
CAAATTTTTACAAGGATTGTATATGAAGAAGATTTTTATTAGTTTATTGTCTATATCTTGCTTTTTAGGATGTGTAGGGGTTGTTTCTAACCTACATGCAGATTCGTCTGACATGTCAGGCTCAAATAGAAACTCTGTCATGGATTCAGATATGATGAAAACCCAAAAAAATATTGTGCAAATAGCTCAGTCAAATCCTGACTTTAGCACCCTCGTTAAAGTTCTTGTAGCAGCTGATCTGGTTTCAGCTCTTGAAGGAAAGGGTCCTTTTACTGTTTTTGCTCCGACTAACGAAGCATTTGCTAAACTTCCGGCTGCAACGCTTGCTGATTTGTTGAAGCCTGAAAATAAAGAAAAGTTAAAAGCTATTTTAACTTACCACATAGTGCCCGGAAAAGTACTGGCAAAAGATGTTCAAACAATGAAGGCAAAAACACTAAACGGCAAAGAGCTTGACATCCAAGTTCGTGGTTCTAATGTAATGGTTAACAATGCAAAAGTTGTTAAAACAGATATCATTGGCTCCAACGGCGTCATCCATGTAATCGATGCAGTCATTCTACCATAATTTAAAAAAATACTCCGTATTGCTATTTGAGCGTATGGAGTATTTATAATGAATTATAAATCCAGATGAATAAATTTAAATAAAATACATATGTAATGCAATCGATTAGGGGATAAACAAATAACTCTCATATCGTGCGTGTGACCAAAAAACTAATGCTCAGTATAATAGAGAACTATAAAAGGATAATTATCTTATATGCTTACATTAAAATTTTTGCAAAAGGTTCCTTTATCCTTGAAAGAAAGCTGGGATTTTTTTTCATCGCCTGAAAATTTAAAAATCTTAACACCACAGCATTTAGGTTTTGAAATTTCAAATGATCTTGATGATAGAAAAATGTATGCCGGTCAGATAATAGCATACAGGCTTCGTCCGGTTTTTAATATTCCTATTGAGTGGGTATCAGAGATTACTCATGTGCAAGAGCCCTTTTATTTTGTAGACGAACAATGCTTTGGCCCCTACAAATTTTGGCATCATGAGCATCACTTTAAAGCTATTCCCAATGGAGTAGAGGTAGTTGACATCATTTATTATAAAATGCCTTTTGGCTTTTTAGGAAAGGTTATCCACTCACTTAAAGTAAAGCAAGATCTGGAAACCATTTTCACTTATCGACGCGCGAAGTTAGAAGAGCTTTTTGGTCCTTATTCAGAGTAATAACTTTTCAATCCATTAAGTTTTCGGTTAATGATTATTAATACTGTTAAAAAAACCCCCCAAGATAAAAATATGACCGGATAAGCAAGCGGTGGAAAGAGTTGGACTCCACCCAGCCTTTGCCCTGAAAGATAGGAGAGCAAGGCTCCAAATCCCCCAATGAAAAAAGGAAATGCAAGATTTTTATTAAGGAATTCTAAGGATGAATTGAGAGTCAGTGAGAAAAGAGGATAAAGTAGAATAAGCCATAAGGGAGGAAGAATACCCCCATTAGGATAGGCAAGAATCCCGGATAGAATAAAAATCATCTCTTGTAGAAGTCCCAAGCACGTAGCAGCGAGTGATAAAGGGATGAAAATACGAAAACTCTTCCTATCAAACTGTGCAAAAAGAATGATTTGAGCGACATAACATCCTAAAGCAGCGAGGATAGGAATAAAACGAGAGCCTTCCGCACCATAGAGAATCAAAATGTACCAAGTAGTTCCGTACAAAAATCCATTCACAAGGGAGGGAGGAATTAAGGAAGGTGTGTTTTTTGCATAGTTTTTGAAATCGGCATGCTTTTTCATTTTTTCCTCTAAAGGCTTTACTCCAGAGACTTTCACGATAAGAAAAGTTAGCAAAAGAGGGCTAATTAAAAGAGCCCAACCGAAAGGAAAAAACGCAGCCATGAACCATATAGCCCACCATTGCATGAGCTCTCCCAGGTAATTGGGATGCCGGACATAACCCCAAAGACCAACTGTGAGTAATTTTCCCTTTTTAGAAAGGTCGTTTTGAAAGAGAGTAAGCTCCCAATCGGCAATGGTCTCAAGAACAAATCCGCTTATCCAAATGGGGAGTGCGAACATTAAAACTTGCACTGGCATTCTTTCAGAGTGAGTATGAATCCATATAATGGGAAGAGCGACGACATACAGAATGCAACCTTGCAATAGAAATACTTCGCTAAAAATTTTGAAATTGAAATTTTCGCCCCACTTCCGTTTTAGTGCTTGATAGCGGAAATCCTCGTCCCGGTTCCTATTGCGATAATAAATATGCAACATAAGGCGTATTGCCCAGATTGTTACAAGGATATTGACTATGAGACCATAAATAGTCATTTGACCAAAAATTAGCGAAGTCCAAGCCACCAGGATAAACCCCAGACCCCAGGCGACATCAGCAAGATCAGCCCGTTTTTTAGCAATAGCCACTAAAGACCATATTGACATATAAAAAAAAAGCAAGATCCCTATGTATAGATAAAGCTTAAAAAATGTCATAAAATTAAGTACTTCCTGAATGGACAAACGCTACAAAAAGACATAAAAGCATTATACCAAATGAAGCTAAATATCGATAAAGTGAGTGATGTGCTTTAAAATGAGCCAACTGTGCACAAAACATTATAAAAGCCATCATAAGTGCTGGAAAAAATACTAAGTTAGGATACCAAATCCCTGCAATTAGTAAAGTTGATAGAACAATTTGAAACGCCCCAACAATGTTCCTGACAAGATCTGGAATGCCGTACTCATGAAATTCAAGTACGACGTTGTCAAAGCGAGAAACCCACAAAACGACTATGATAGTGGCTATAAAAATTTGGGCATACACGGCATAGTCATTCATCTTTTTCCTTATTAAATAATTCGAATATAAGTTCTTAACGCTTCAGCATATTCACATCCGGCCTCGATTCCTCTATATCTAGCTAAACTGCGAATGCCATCTATGGAAAGATAATTTTTTTTTCCATTTCTTATCTGACTTGGGAAACATATTTTAAAGCGTTCTAATTTTTGTTCAATCTGATCGGGTGTAAGCTGGCAATAAAAATCAGGTTTAAAATCGGTTGAAGGACCAATAGAATGTACGTAAGTTGGATTTTCCATTACATATATTTCTTGAGGTATAAAACACGCAGTTGGACGTGTTGCAGCAATTGTAGCTTCATATACTATGGTATGATCGTGATGAAAAGATGGTCCTTGGCAAATTAAAATATTTGGCTTGACCTCATCAATTACATGTTCTATAGCCGAGACTATCTGTCTTCTAGCTAATCGATCTAATATGGAATCAAAGTTAAAAGGTACATGCTCGTTGCGATGCCATATCCCATTAAAAGCACTAATAAAATTTTCATATTCTTTAATTCTATCTTCTTTAGACACAAGTCCTGCGTGATGAAGCTTCACACTAGAAACTGCTGTAAGAAAAAAATGATACTCATAATCTTCTTTAAATCTCTCAAGAAATCCGCCTAAACTTATACAAGAATCATCGCTATGAGCTTCAACTATTAGAACCTTCTTTTTTTTCATTTTCTTCCTATTTTAATCTATTTAAGCCTATACGAAATAGTTTTTCCAATGACTTCCTATCCAGCTAGTGATAAGGGTGGTTACTCCGGAGATAAAAGTGCCCCATAAAAGATCATAGACCACAATTTTCATCGGCCACCCTTTAAGAGTTGCAAGATTAGTTAGATCATAGGTCGCATAGCATACAAGACCGAAAAATCCGCCATATAAAAGAGCTAAGACCAAGTTTCCTTCATTAAAGGCTGGCAATATGGCGAAAAAAACAAGGCCGGCTATGTATAAGCAGTAGAACAAGATGGCAGGTCCCCACCTCACTTCATCAGACATGATGAAGCCAATCTGTGTTCGATAAAGATTTTTAGCAATGATGCCTAACCAAAATAGGTCGATCGCAAAAAAAACGATTAGAGAAATGAGATATAGTTTAAAAAATGTCATCAAATTAAATCCTTCCAGAATGAATATAAGCCACAAAAAGGGATAAGAGCATCAAACCCAATGAAGGTAAATATTTGTAAAGAGGATGGCCGGCTTTAAAATGTGCTATCTGAGCGCAAAACATTAGAAATGCCATCATAAGAGCTGGGATAAAAACTAAATTGGGATACCAAATCCCCACAATCAATAGAGTTGACAGAGAAATTTTCATAGCCCCAATAATGTTCCTTACAAGATCTGGGATGCCGTAATCATGAAATTCAATTACGATGTTATCAAAGCGAAAAACCCAAACAATGACAATTGCAACAGCGATAATAATTTGGGCATAAATTGTGTAATCGTTCATCTTTTTCCTATTTTTTTTGAGTTTTTTAAACTCGACTTTATCTCTCTATCGATAACTTTATATAGCAATATTTACAATCATAATTAAATATACAGATTTCTAAGTGCGCTCACATTTAGGCCTAATGGATTTATATTTTTAATACTTAGCGCATGGAATAAGCCCTTACCGATTGAGAATGTAAGCAATAGCAAAAAAATAATTTACGTTGGGAGAAGCCCCTGAAGTGCATCGGTTTTGCCGCGCCCTTCCGATAGGGTGTTTGGGAAGGTGTATCGTAGTAAAGGTTAGTAAAGTTTAACGAGATAATTAATGAGATCTTTCGATGTTATAATTCCAACCAGCTCGTGGTCTTTGTTGATGACGGGAAGAGAATGGAAACTGCCGGTAGTAAGCTTATCTGCGGCATTTCGGATCGTATCATCTTCCTGGATGCAAAGAGGGTCTGGGGTCATGATTGAAGAAACATTTAAAGTGTTGTCGAGAACAGCGTATACCGCCTGTTTATCATTTACGCCAAATGACTGCTCAAAACTAACCCTAATCAAATCAAAATAACTTACAATCCCGATTAACTCTTTTCCATCTACAACCGGCAAATGATGAAATTTTCCTTCTGAAAAAAGTTTGCCAATTTCAGAAAGAGATGTTTTTAAGTGAATCGTTTTAGGATTTGGGGTCATGATGTGAGTTACAGTTTCATGGTGCTTTAAATGAGGCATATATAATCCTTTGTTAGTTAAAATGACTATAGACTACTTATCTCGATTTTACAATGACAATGATTTTACATCTGTCAACGATTTCAGAAAATGATCTTTTTTTGCTTTCATCATAATTTCCAAAAAAATTTCTAAACAATCGGATGACCTAGCAACAAATTCAAAAGATCAATAGCAAACGGTGGTATAAGTGGCTTGATTGCCGCAGTACATTAGTTCTTGCTTTGTAAATATTTTTTTGATTTCATGTGCCAAGAAGATCAATGGAGTTCTTATGTGAACAAATAAATGCAATGGATCAATAAGTATTGCTAGAACTCTAATGCGTTTTCGCGCTGATAACAATAAAAAAGGTCCTGTAAATGATTAGATCCAAATCGACGTGGATTTTAGGATTAATATCCTGTTGTTTTTCTGGATGCACAAAAATACCGGGGCCGGACGATCACCGTGTTTCTTCAACTATAGAACGTCGAATTGACAAACAGGTTCAATGGAATCATGGATGTTATAAAGATGAACGGGTATGCGAACTCATTGAAATGCTTCTTCAGCAAGAATTAACTGCTGACTCAGCTGTTCAAATAGCTCTTCTTAACAATCCTAAGGTTCAAGAAATTTTTGAAGAGATAGGTATTGCACAAGCTGATTTCGTCGAAGCGGGCCTTTTTTCCAATCCAGCTTTTGATCTTATTTTTCGTTTTCCAGAAAAAAAAGATTTGGTAACTAATATTGAATATACGATCACCTCAAGTTTTATTGATCTGTTTCTTATTCCTCTTCGCGTAAAAGTTGCTAAAGCAGAGCTTGAGCGAACAACACTAAGGGTCTCCAATAATATTCTTGATTTAGCTTTTGAAGTCGAACAAACCTTTTACGAACTCCAAGCAGCACAGCAAGATATTAAATATGTTAATTCTATTGTCGAATTATCAAGTATCCATAACGAACTTGCTCTAAGACAAGAAAAAATAGGAAACGTCAACAAACTTGAGTTCCATCAGGTCCAGTCTAAATATCTTGAAGCGGTATTAGAAATTGCAAGGATTCAAAATGACATCATTCGTTTAAAAGAAAAATTAAATAGATTGCTTGGTTTTTGGGGAGACATTCAATGGAAAGTTTCTGTAAACTTACCAGAAATTGATTATCGTGGATTGCCTCTAGCATGTTTAGAAACTGTAGCTTTTAGCGAAAGACTTGATTTACAAGCTGCCCGCTTTGATGTTCTTCGCTTAAATCGCAAGCTAGGCATTAAACAATGGTGGGTTTACACACAGGGACGTATAGGTATAGGCGGAGAAAAGGATCCTGATGGAACTCATGTTATTGGGCCGGCTTTCACGGGTGAGATCCCTATCTTCAATTACGGACAAGCTGATCGTCTTCGAATTCATGCAGAACTGAGAAAAGCTCAAGATCACTTAGCTGCCTTAGAAATTCAAGTTTTATCTGAGGTTCGAGAAGCCCATAAGCTTCTTATGAATAACCTACGTATCATTATTGACTACAGGGCTCATATTATTCCTCTGCAAAGCAAAATCTTAGAGTTGTCCGAAGAGCTTTATAATGTGATGGGACTAGGGATTGATCGTCTTATAGAAAATAAACGTCAAGAATTGCAAGCCTACAGTAATTATAACAAGTCTCTGCGCAATTACTGGATGGCAAGAGTCCAACTTGATAAAGCTTTGGGTGGTAAACTTTACTTGGTTTATTCTCAGGTCAATGGAGATGTTTGCAACTATGAATGTAACTGTGATGAAGGAGTTTCAGAATGAAAACCTACCCTATATTAACTCTTATAGGACTTCTATGTTCCTTCTCGCTATATGGACAAATAGACCATAGCATGCATTCTCCCAATTCCAAAATGGATCAATCTAATAAACCTGTTATAAAACCCATACAGGAGAGGGATCATTCAACGATGCCTATGCATGACAACATGCAGATAGACTCTGATAAAAACGATAAAAATAAAATGCAGACAACTCCTAAAGGTGTACTTATATATCCTTCTGTTATCACTCCAAATGTGGGTTCTCTTACTTGGATTATGGATGGGGACATAAAAGTCTTTCACCTTATTGCAGAACCAATTCAAAGAGAATTTGCCCCAGGATTCTGGGTCAATTGCTGGGGTTATAACGGTTCGAGTCCAGGTCCAACGATTGAAGCTGTCGAAGGAGATCGGGTCAGAATTCTTGTAACCAACAAACTAAATGAACCCACATCCGTTCACTGGCATGGTATTAATGTACCTAATGGGATGGATGGGGTAGCGGGTTTAAATCAAAAGGCCATTCCACCAGGTGATACCTTCAAATATGAGTTTACTCTGAAACAAAATGGTACATTTATGTATCACCCACATTCTGATGAAATGATTCAAATTGCAATGGGTATGGAAGGGTTTTTTATCATCCACCCTAAAAATGGTGATAATCCGCCTGTTGATCGTGATTTTGCCATCTTTTTACATGAATGGCGTATTCCCCTTGGTGCCAAAACCCCTATTCCATTTGAAATGCTCGACTTTAATCTTTTTACATTCAATAGCACTTTATATCCCAAGATTGAGTCATTGGTTGTTAAAACAGGCGACCGTGTACGCATTCGTTTTGGAAATGTAATGATGGGTATTCACCCCATTCATTTACATGGTCATGAATTTTTAGTGACCAGAAGAGGGGGTAAAAGAATTCCTCCAGCTGCTCAATATAGTGAGGTTACAGTCCTTGTTGCTCCAGGAGAGACAAGGGATATTGAACTCATTGCAGATAATCCAGGAGATTGGGCCATTCATTGTCATAAATCACACCATACAATGAATCAAATGCAGCATGATATACCAAACTTAACAGGAATAAATAAACAAGGTATTGAAGAAAGGATTAGGCAATTTTTTCCTGATTTTATGGGTCTGATGAATATCAACGGAATGGGTGATATGTTTGAAATGTACGGGTCGAATGAAAAGATGGATATGGGAGTTAAAATGAAATACCCGTCGAATCTCTCACCTATGGGTAGTCCTGGACCATTCGGTGTCATTGAAATGGGGGGCATGTTTACAATTTTTAAAGTGAGAGATAATTTAACTAGTTATACCGATCCAGGTTGGTACCAGCACCCTCCAGGCACTGTCGCAGAATCTATTCATGCTAAAGATAATATGGATAGCTCCATGCAGGGAATGAAAATGCAAAACAATATGAATAGGGAAAAGCAAAGCATGAATATGACAAAGGTTAAGCCCAAGCCTTGCAAAATGAATCGAATGCAAAATGATATGAATTCCATGAGCCCTAACACGCCTAATATGAATAATTCTCCTCACCCTGAAACAAACATAGAAAGTTGGTTTAGTCATGAAGAAAACAAACTTAAGCCTCATCATCAAGAAGGAAATTGGATGGAGAGTAAGCCAGAGGATGGCATGGGGGGTATGCTTAGATGAAATTTTTCTTGAAAAAGGTTTTTGATATGCATAACAAAGAAAATAACAATTTCACTTTCTATCACCAAGTCTCATCGCGGCGTTCACTTATGAGAAGTTTAGGAAAGTTGTTTTAAATTTAGCCCCGCTTACCCGAAAATTCGCTTAGAGTCAATGCACCTGCTCAAATGCAAAGTAAGAAGCGGAAGCGATGCCTCCGCTCGTAAAAATGAATTTATTTTTTAGCGTCTGTCGCTGCTTTCACTAAAATCTTTTTTTTCACGTCGATCGGATTCAAATTAGCGTGTGAGATCCACTGCCATTTGTCTTCGATTTTTTCCCAAACACTCATACGAGGCGTTGGATTGGCAGAAAGACGAGTGTCATCAATTGTTTCACTGACAGAGATCATGTAAGTGACAATATAAGAATCTTTCGCTTCTGTCACCTTTATATCGGTGATCTTATAGGAACCCAAGTAAAGGTCTTTAATCAAACGGATTTCATCTTCTCGAGCACGAGCTCCATCCGTGTGAATTGACTGAAAACCTTGTGCAATATTGTTTTCAACGGCACTGTAGTTTCTATGTTTCATATCTTCCCACATCTGTATTTCAAGTGTTTCACCCTGTGAAACATCTGCAAATAAAGAAAAGGATCCAAATAAGGTCATAAGACTAGTTGCAATACATATTTTGTTCATAAAATATCTTTTTGTTAGTAATGTTTAACGAAATAATTAATGAGATTTTTCGATATTAGAATGTTTTTTGTTGATGACGGAAAGGAATGAAAATCCTTTTGTCATCTTCTTGAGGCAAAGAGGATTTGGGGTTATGATGTGAGGTAACAGTTTCTTGGTGCTTTAGATAATGCACTAATCACCATTTTTTGGTTATGACTATATACTACTTATGTTGATTTTACAATGACAATGATTTTACATCTGTCATAAGGTTGCAGGCTAGAGCATCAAGTCCCATTCCCTCCATTTTTCGATTGTACTTTTAGTCATTTTAGATTCAGTGCTTAATCGTTACGCTGCTATAATAATACCTGCCTGGCTAGATAATTCTCATGTGTTAAAAATTAAATTTGCAGAATTATTAATACGAGGAGCTTCACGTTTAGGGGCAGCTGGCACTTCACTTCCAGAAGTGGCAACTTCTGTAGTAGCAAACATCCGCGGGCATGGGGACATCACTATTGGAAATATAGTGGGTAGTAATATTTTCAATATTCTTGGAGTGTCGGTGTCGCGGGCTTAACATCACCCGATGGTATAGCGATTGCACCAATTGACTCGATTTGATTTAGTATAAATATTCCACGAAGCTTTTGCTTCAAGTTATCCTTTTCTGATATATTAGATAAACTTCCTTAAAACAAAAAGAATTTGGATAAATATCATGAGAATTATAGAAGTTGTCCCTTACGATATCAATTGGCCAACCATGTTCAAACATGAGTCACACCTTATTCAGCATGCTCTAGGAAACAACTGTTTAACTGTTCATCACATCGGCTCAACTTCAGTGCCTGGCTTATCCGCAAAACCTGTCATCGACATTCTCCCTGTGGTACGAAATATTCTCGAGGTTGATAAAGCCACAAAAGCAATGGAACTTTTGGGGTATGAAGTTAAAGGTGAATACGGAATTGCATTTCGTCGCTATTTTCACAAAAATAAAAATGTTAGAACTCATCATGTACATGTTTATGAGGAAGGCGATCCTGAAATCGATCGATATTTAAAATTCCGCGATTGGATGCGATCAAATAAGGATGACGCTAAGCGCTACGCCAATCTCAAGGAGGAGCTAGCTGCAAAATTTCCACAAGATATTCTGAAATATTGCAATGGAAAAGATGCCTTTGTGGCAAGCATCGATGCAAAAGATGGTTTTGATGGATGGCGCATGGTACAAGCCTTGACTGATCGAGAATGGAAAGCAGTCCGGGATTTTCGTAAAAGATATTTTTTTAAATCAAATGCAGATCCTTTTGCACAGGTTTTCGAGCATAAAGATCATATTCATTTTGTTTTCTATAAAAATTCAAACATTATTGGTTACACGCACCTTCAACTTTGGCCTGAAAATCGAGCTGCCTTGCGAATTATTGTAATTGATGAACACTATCGCAATTGCGGTTTTGGCAGTCAGTTTTTGAACCTATGCGAACGCTGGCTATGTCATCAGGGCTATAAAATATTATTAATTCAATCTTCTCCTGCGGCTTATCAATTTTATCTTGATCACGGATATATAAAAATGCCATTTAATGATCCAGATGGTTATGAAACAGATCCAAGGGACATAGAAATTGGGAAATTTTTAGATGACACAAAATTTTATAGATAAAAACTCTAAGATTACGCTTTGCGAAATAACTAAAAAAACTGTTGTAGCTATATGTCAACTATCACCCAAAGATGAGCAGAACAGTTTTTTGCTTCAAATGCTCAATCAATAGCTAAAGCTTATTTCGAACCTGGTTATGCAAAAAAAAAGATGGCAGAATATGAAAATAATTCCGGTAATTGAAACTGAACGCTTGGTTTTGCGTCATTGGCAACAAGAAGACTTAGAATATTTTGCGGCTATGAATACTGACCCCCATGTGATGGAGTTTTTCCCTGCGGTCAAGAATTTTGATGAAAGTTTAAGAGAGTATCAGGCAATTGAAAAACATTTCGAAAATCACGGTTATGGCTGGTGGGCTGTATCTGAAAGTAATAACTCTAAATTTATTGGATTTATTGGTTTAAGGTATATTGATTTTCCTGCTGCTTTTACTCCAGCTGTGGAAATAGCTTGGAGACTTATGTATGAATATTGGGGGAAAGGATATGCAACTGAAGGAGCAATAGCCTCTTTAGAGTATGGATTTGAAATACAAAGATTACCGGAAATCATCTCTTTTACTTCCGCACAAAATATCCGATCAAGAAAGGTAATGGAAAGAATCGGCATGCAAGCTAGTCCAAAAGACGATTTTACTCATCCAAAGTTACAGGAAAGTCATCCCTTAAGTAAACATGTTTTTTATCGTATAAATAACGATGAATGGAAAAAGTGTCAGGAGTACTTATGAATAAAATATTTTTTGTGATCGGTGCTTCTGGTTCAGGAAAAACAACTATTGTCAAAGCCTTGGAAAAAAAATGTCCTACGGGCTTCAAAGCAGTTTATTTTGATAGTATTGGAATACCTACTCTGGAGGAAATGAATACGAAATATAATGGCCCTGAAGAATGGCAAAGAATAAAAACTATTGAATGGGTTAAAACTATAAAAGAAACACTTTTGTGCGATGCAAATGTCATTTTAGATGGCCAAACGAGACCATTATTCATTGAGGAAGCATGCTTGGAAAACAATATCACGGTGGATGAAACAATATTATTTGACTGTTCGGACGAAGAAAGAGCTAAGCGTCTAATTGCTCGCGGACATTCAGAGTTGGCGAATGCACAGATGATGAAGTGGGCCGAATATTTAAGACAAGAGAGTAAAAAAAGAATTTATCAAATAATTGACAATACTGAACTTACAACGGAAGAAACTCTAAGCATATTCCTAAAATGGTTAAACGTAAAAAATGATAATAAAATATTAAATTGAATAAATCATGTGAAACGGCCCTTAACTGCCAAATATACAATGAAGCTACTTGGAAAAAAAATGATTACGATACGACAAGCAGAAGAATCAGATACTTCGCAACTTGAAGAACTTTTTTTGATCTCTCGCCAACAAACTTTTACTTGGGAAGATCCAAACAAGTTTAAAATGGAAGATTATCGCAAGGCCACTGAAGGAGAAACAATTTTTATTGCAGAAAACGATACAGGGAAAATTTTAGGATTTATTTCCGTATGGGAGCACGACGCCTTTCCTTTTATACATCACCTCTTTATTTCTCCTGAATATTTGAGAAAAGGTATAGGAAAAGCCTTGCTTAATAGCCTCTTCACTTGGTTACCATTTCCATATCGTCTCAAGTGCATAGCCAAAAATCAAAATGCTCTTAAATTTTATTTAAAAAATAATTGGAAAGAAATAGATCATGGTGTGAGTGAAGATGGGGATTTTTTCCTTTTAGAGCTAAGTTCGCTACCAGCAAGCTCAAAAGAAACCTTGCAGGCATCGCACACTCATTTTGATTTTAAGCCTGTAGGTAAGGAAAATCGCCAACTTGTTCGTGCTTGGCTGGTTCAACCTTATGTCGCTGAGTGGTTCTACGGGGATGGTCTTCAAAATACCTTTAATCATCTAGATGAATTTCTCGAGGGAGCTTCTCAATCACAGTATTGGCTTGCTTATGACAATGATCGACCCTTTGCTTTTTTCATTACCTCTGCAGTTTCTAAGCCTGGAGATGAATTGACTCATTGGTGCGCTGAAGAAGGACTTGCAATTACCCTTGATATGTTGATAGGAGATATTTCTTATTTAGGGAAAGGGCTTTCACCCATCTTAATTCGAGAATTTCTCCTTAGCCAATTTCCTAAAGCAGCTGAGGTGCTGATTGATCCCGAAAAAACTAATGCACGGGCCGTTCATGTTTATCAGAAAGTTGGTTTTAATATTTTAGATGAGTTTATTCCTTCGCACAGTCCAAACCCGCATTACATGATGAGACTGAGCATGAAAAAATTAATCGTCAGTCCAGAAAAACGAATTGAAAAAAAAGAGTAATCCCATTTTACGACGAATTCAGGTGGTCCGCAGAAGCGGAATATCATGATTTCGCAATAAATTTCTTGTTTGATAGAGGCGTTCTAATTGTCAAAAAAACTGTTTCAGCCAGCCACCCTGAGGCGCAAAGATGGGCATCATCCCATCATCACTATGCAATGCGGACCGGTCCGTTATAGTACTAATGCAAAAGAACAGGCGGCAGCACGACCATTTGAACATAAAGTTTTAGTGCGTCCAACTTCATTCCTATTGAATAAAACCACCCAAGAAAATGTAAGGATGCAGTTTAAAATATTTACAATGAACTTATTAAAGATACGGTGCGTAATCAGCTAATTTGTGAAGAAGTTGTAAGAGCAGTCAAAAATGGACGATCGCCGGTTGTATTGACGGAGCGAAATGAACATTTGGATGTTTTATTTAATCAACTTGCTCCTCGCATTCAACACTTAATTGTGCTTCGTGGCGGAATGAAAACCAAAGAATTAGTTCATGTTACAAATCGCTTAGCCGAAATCCCTGTAGATGAAGAGCGAGTATTGCTGGCAACAGGAGGATGTATAGGCGAAGGATTTGATGACGCCAGGTTAGACACTCTATTTCTTACCTTGCCCATTTCATGGCAAGGCACTATTGCACAGTACGTTGGAAGGTTGCATCGCTTAAATGATCGTAAAAAAGAGGTGCAAGTTTATGATTATGCCGATCTTAATGTACCCATTTTAGAAAGAATGTTCAATAAGCGTTGCCGAGGTGATGAGGCAGTAGGATACAAAATTCTGCTCCCTGCAAGTGCTACTCCAGGATGGCCAACTCAAGCACCTCTTACTGTAGATCCTGCCTGGAAAAGTGATTTCGCAGCTAGTATCAAGCGCTTAATTTCAGATGGTGTGGATATGCCCTTAGCTAATCTTTTTGTTCAAGTAGCTACTGTCATTCATGCTGATGCTGAGGGGGTTCAGCGCGCACGAAGTGCGACCGAAGCATTTCTTTATCACCGTCTAGAAACTTTACCTGAAACCGTTGGCAGATTTCAGCTTAATTCTCTATTGTCGATTCCATTTGATGTTTCAAGCCAAATGGAAGTCGATTTGTTTTGTGCTGATGCTCGTTTAGCAATTGAACTTGATGGTGCACAGCATCTGGCTGATGCCAATGCTTATCGTCGAGATAGGCGTAAAGATGCTTTATTGCAGCAGAATGGTTATATGGTCCTACGATTCTTGACTGAAGATGTTGATAAGCACCTAGATGATGTTTTAGACTGAATTCTCCGTGCATTAGCACATAAAAAAGCAAGTCCAAACCCGCATTACATGATGAGGCTGAATATAAAAAATTAATAAACATTCAAGAATAACGAAGGGTAACAAACAAGTGATAGAGATAAAACAACAACCATTATACTATTCTCTAGTTGA
>JACDGH010000035.1 GCA_013815395.1 Parachlamydiaceae bacterium | reverse complement strand
CAGGTAAGGGTACTTTTAAGACTGCAACTGGTAGCAATGCCAAGGAAAATACCTTTTCTAAAACAGGAATTGGCGCCACTGCTTCGGGCAATGAAACCACAGCTAGCATTACTCAATCAGGCAAGGATGCCATTGAAGGTAGCACAACTTCAGGTAAAGGAACTTTTAAGACTGCAACTGGTAGCGATGCAAATGAAAATACTTTTTCTAAGACCGGAATTGGCGCCACTGTGTCTAGCAATCAAACCACAGCTAATGTTACTCAATCAGGTCAACAAACAACTGCAGGTAGTACGAAAGCAGGAGTTTCAATTACTGGAAGCGCTTCAGAAACTGGAGCTGCGACACGAGTTTCAACAGCAGATACAAGCGCAGTATCATCAGCAGACAATGGTCGCGGGGTAGAATCATCGGGAACCAGAACTCTTCATCTTGCGGGACCTGGGGATCTAAAGACCCTTGACGAAGTGGAAATAATAATAAACAAAAATAAAACTAAAATTAAAGAAGCATTCATAAATTTTTTATCAAATTATCAAGATGATATCCCACCAATTGATTCCCCCATAATAACAGATATAATTAATCAAATAAAAGCAATTAAGATGAAAGGAAGTATAGAATCACAAACTCGAGATTTAGAAAATATGATCGATGGATTGCGTACAGGCACAAAAAAAGGGCTTTTAGATGCTAGAAAGGCATTAAAAGAACATATTCGCACCCTATTAATGTAATTTAAATATGGCCTGATTGAAGGCTTGATTTCATTTAAATATTGGTGGTGTTCACCTCTTAGGTGAGCTTCTCACTGTGAACTCTGCGGTCCATATTTAATATTAGAGCCCACAAAGAACATGGAGGAAGAGTAACGATTTAATTGTTTCCCTTAGAAGAAGAAAGACCGAAATATTATATATTTCAAAGTTGAGGATGATACTATGACCGATCCTTCCAATTCTCTTCCTAATTCCGATCCTGTAAATCTAGCCAATGTGTATTCGAAACCTGATGGATCATTGCTTTCTGATTCAGGAGGAGTATTAGAAGGAAGATCAGTAGTGCCAAAAAAGGATCCAACTGAAAATTCTGCTGATGTCCATTCTAATCATTTAACCGAGAATGTTTCGAAAAAAATTTTCATCGATTACCCCACATTAGATAAGCCTAAAGTTAAATGGAGGGGGTTTAATACTAATAATATCAAGGTAGCCGATATTTTCTTTGTAAAATATTTTATTTATGGATATCAAATCCTAAAAAAATGGAAGGATGATAAATATTCGGGATTGCGGTTTGCAGTTTGCAACTACAATAGAGAAAAAACAGAGAAAAATATAGATGGGGTGATCAATCAGCTTAAATTATTAAAAGCTAATGAATCTGCAGACTTTAATGATGATACATTAATGAAATTAGCTGATGAAGTGGCCATTTACAAATTTAAGATGCTAGCTAATTCGCCTGAAAGCATCACATTTATATCCGGAGCAGCTAAAAGTTTAACTCCCATAAAAGAAGCTCCTGAAGAATTAAACCGCTTAATTTTGAATTATAATGATGAAACTAAAATCAAAACTAAAGAACAATTTATACAAATACTTGATCAACTATTCTTATGGATGGAAACAAGTAAAGCTCAAAAAAAACATCCCGAACAAGTAAAAAACCTTTTATCTGAGTTAAGCACTGGTGTTCAAGACACTCAACTTTATGAGCTATTTAATCTTCTGAAAACAGATAAAACGCTTAACTCTCATCAAAAAATTGAAGCTCTAGCTGACAGAGCCAGATTGGATGACGGTAGAGCCTTAAAGTTATGTCAGGGGAAAGTTTTGAGTATTCCTCAGATAAACGTGAAATTTTCTCGTTCTTCGGAGTTGACTGCACTAAAAAAAGCAATTGCCGAATTTAATAAGCATCAAACGCCACAAAATTTTATTCATGTGGTCGCAGCCTTACAAGATTGGCAGCATCTCCATAGTGAGGCATTCAATAGTAGCAATGCTTTGAAAATCGTTGGGGATATGACGGAGATTTTAGATGGTGTCAGTAAACAGGATAAAATTAAAAAATTAGATGCCTATGTTTTCATAGAGTCAAATCGGGAAAAAATTATAAAAAGCAAAGATATTCAATGGAACTCTGTGAATTGGGATTTTTCAACTTGGAAAGTATTACCCCTCCCAAAGAATAGGAAGCACTTAGGTGTAAAAGCAGAAAAAAACAAGGAAGGCACATCCTCTTCCGTTATAGGCGAATTGAGCAGCATAATCAAGGATTTTAACAGATCTAAAAAGAATATTAGCGGTTTAAGCATGACATTGAAACTACAAGGTATCAATGATAAGTTGCTAAAATGGGCCGAAAAACATCCTGAGGAATTCATGACATGCGGTGGAGAACTCATAATGACAGCTTTGCAAAAAAATATTTTAAAATCAGTAGTTAAGCAAGGCCCTCGTATAACAGCAGAGATTTCTAATGAGCTTGGCAGTGTCAATAGCGTAATTATCGAATATAATAAAAATCCAACTATTGGTGCACTCCATCTCGTTAAGCTGCATATAGAAGAATGGAAAAATAAGCAGGCGGATACCACTGACGAGAAAAATGAAGTTCTAAGCGGCGAATTTTCACGATATCATGGGCCAGAGATGTTAAAGGAACTTACTGAATATTTCAAAAGTATAGAAAATTTTAATAATGTTAACCTTCCGCTGCCCACAACATTACTATTGCCAAATTCCCATCCGTCAGCCGTATTTGATCAGAGCATGACGCTAGGACCGCCACAAGCGAATGGTAAAAGAGCCTATTTAATGATTTTCCACAATCCTATTGCCCCATGGAGTCACACGGAAATTGGAATAGTAACAGGCCCTTCTTCTTTAACAAAGGCATCATTTCTTTCATCCAACAAACCACCAGACCCTAAAATCTTTAACGGCTATATCGAAAATGGCGTTCTGATAAAACACTTTTCACAAGATCAGTTTCCAAACAACAGACAATACGTCCATGATGTGATTAATCACGTCATCCTAAATAAACAAGTTCTAACCCAGAAAAGTTTCGCCAGTGAACAATTTGAGGGCATCTCATCAGAAGATTTTTCTTTTATGGTTTTTAATTTTCTCCAAAAATTTCAATTTATCGATGCTAATGGTCACGTTGCAGAAAAGTATTTTAATCCACCTGAAGGCTTAAGATCAACAGATTGGGACTTCCATGAAAATGAGGAAATTAACACACAAATGTGTGAATATATTCAAACAATTATCTCCCCTCTTCTACATCCAGAGGAATTTAGCAAGCAGATTGAAATCAGCAAATCAAAAGAAGCCTTTGAATTTCTAAAAGATGGAAAATACCTCAAAGAGGATGGATTGGTAGATCCAGCTTTTTTGCACCGAAACTCTAAGCTTTGGGATGCTATCAGCGATTATTATCAGGATGATAAAGATTATGGGAACTATTTAATCGCCGTACTCGCTTGCCCTATTAGTAGACCGTTTAACGAAGCTTCTTTTGTGAGAGGTCCCATATCAAACGAAGAATCCGAAGCCTTATTTTCATTTTTAACTTCCAACAATCTTTTAGATACTAAAACAAATTCTAAAGAAGAAAAGTATTTATTTTTAAAAGAAGGTTGGGAATTGATTGTCAAATCTAGTGAGGATAATAGAGCAAAGTTTATAGCACTGCCTCATCGGGAAGGATTTCTTCAGCAATTGGCTACCTTTGGAACTGTGGGTGAAACCACTCAACGAAAATATTTAGGCATAGGCGCAGAACATGAAGGCCTTGATCAAGTCTCAATGGATGCAGAAGGTGTCCGACTAGTGGATTCACGCCTGGTTGATCGGGTAGAAAAATTATGCAAAAGGAGAAAAAACGAAATTCAAAAAAACATGAATGTTTTCGCGGGAATTCGAGGTGGCGTAAGAGCTTTGTTTAAAGGAGGGTATGCTACTCTTATGCATACTAAAGAAACAAAAGTAAGACATTTAAGACAAGCGTTTATTGATAATTTTCTAACGTCTATAGATCCTCAAGCTTTTTTACCAAATCTTAAAGAATCCCGTTATCGCCTAGAGGTCTATGAAAGCGGGGGTCAAATTTATCGTAAATGGATTGAAGATCCAAACGGTAAGTTTGGACAAACAAAAAATGTAAGTCAACTTTCTCAAAATCATTCTGGAGAATATATTGAAGGCGATTATCATAAAAATTCATATGTGCTAGGTGAGGATGGTCGTCTAAAAAGTGTAAAATCACTGGATAAAGAAAAGCTTGAAACCCATGAAAGGGGAAATATTGTGCAAAAAGCTGATGGCACACAAGAATGGATGGTTGATGAGGAATTCGGGCAATGTTTTAAGCCCAAAGGCACAAAAAAGGAAGACTTAAAAGACGTCGAGAAAGATGATAGAACCTTATATTCAGCCATGAATTGTGAAAAATACCTAGCTAACGGGGAATCAGAATGGTGCGGCTCTTATGCCATCCGAATGTTACAAAGTGCTTATGCCTATGAATATATGCCAGAATTTAAACCCTTACTTGAGTCTTTAAATAAAGATTTTAGAGAATCATCCTCCTATGATGAAAAAGATAAAGAGCACTCTCAATTTGAAAAAAGGCATGCCTCAATCTTATTTACTCTAGCAGATCGATATGCAAAAAAAATTATAGATGAGGATATCGGTAGAAAATATTTTCGAGATATGCATCCAGCCGTGAGATTAAATTCTAGATCTACGCCCGACCAAATACACGAATTTTTAGTAGGCAAAGATCCGGGACTGCTTAACAGCGCTTCACGCGCTGCAAAAACACTGCAGATGCCCACAATGCGGAATGAAAAAGGAAAAAATAGAAGCATTTCGCTTATTGCCGGAATGGCTATAGGAACCGGACTTACAGCCGTTTTAGGAGCGCCTACCGCTGTGTTAAAATTAGCTTTCAACGTCACTACGGCCACCATGCATGCCTTTACCACAGATATCGCTAAAGCGGCCCACCAATCTTATCAACATAAAACTGAAGAATTTGATAGAAGGAAAGAGGCGGGTCAAAAAATTAAACATAGAAAGTTGAAATTATTTAAAGCCGTGGCTTTTAATGGTTTGCTAATAGGTGGTTTAGGGCGACGCATAGGAATGCAATATCTGGGGGGACAAGAGATTATTGACACTGCAAAAAAAACAAAAAATTGGGCAACAACCAGCTTTATAAAAACCTTTAAGTACGGCAAACCAAATACACAAGAAGTTTCTGCGTTTGCTTAGCCTGGAGTTTGGACAAAAACTTTATTACCGTTGAGCAGTTTGTCTGTCGCAAAGCATCTGTAATAGCTCAACGGTATCTTCTTCATAAAACTTTTAATTTTTTGATAACTTGCTCATATTTCGTTTTGCCCGAACACAGATCTACAACCAGTGGAATGTACTGCTCCATATAAAGCGTGATCACTTGTAAAATATAGGTAATCAATTCATCTGAGGGATAGCGATCATTTGAATTTACTTGGACATATCTATATTGAATTGAATTACTTTTATGATTTAAATACCATCCTGGGATAGGTGATATCAAGTTCAATTCATTCAAAAACTTGACCACTTCAACCGATTGTTCATTTTTTAACTCTATTGGCAATTCTATGTAATACTGAACCAGATTTATTTTTAAATGAGCCCCTTCGGCTAAATCAACTTGCTGATTTAAATTGCTTAATGAGATTCCAATACTAGTCCCATCATAGGGAATGAATAAGTTTTCAGTTGAATTATTCTTATCAGCTTTTACAAGCACAGCATGAATTTTTAAACTATCCAATCTTTCTTTAAAATGCTGTAAAAAGTGCTTTGTCATGGTCCCCCCTTCTTTAATTTACCGTTTTCATCTTTAACTCGTTGTAAAGCTTATTTTTATCGCTGTCAATAAATAATATTTTTAGATTATTAGGTGGATTATGCCCTTCTTCCGTTAAATCTCCCGGCATGGCATATGCAAAAAACTTACAAAATTGAGTTTCAAAGTAAGTTTGTAAGGAATATGTAGAAAGAAATTCCCCTTCGCTAAAAAAATCACAAATAATGTTCTACCTAAAAAGAGGAACTTTATGTATAATGAAGATAGAACGCCGCGATTCCCCTGAAACGATTTCTAGGGAACCGCACAAGGCGATAAAAAAAAAATAACTCCAAAGTAAAGAAGATTGTCTTTGGAGTAGAAAACAAATTAACGGGGAAGTTTCCAGTGAAATCAAAAGGTAAAATTAAGTTTTTTAACGTTCAGAAAGGCTTTGGCTTCATCACACCAGACAACGGTGGCAAAGAGATTTTTGTTCATATCAGCAATATCTCAGGCGATGCTCAGTCTATTCATGAAGGACAAAGTGTTGAATTCGTTGAAGGACAAGGACGCAAAGGCCCAGAAGCAACCCAAGTGGTTCTTTTGTAATCTCTCTACTCTGATACAATCCAAGCCTAGTAAATGATCCAAACATTATTTGACTAGACTTTGGGCAAAATAGTTATACAGAGTTTCTCACAAGCCTAATCGCTTTAAGCGATTGGCTGTGAAAATTGTTAACTGTATTTCTGTTTTGTCCAAATCTTCATCTATTATTAACTCTCCCAGCCTTCCTTTAGCATTGGCATAACATAATCCATGAAGCATTCTGGATCAGGATATGTGCATGTTAACATTTGATTTCTTTTCTGCAATAATTCAGCATTTCCTTTAAATAAGAATCCCAGAAGTTGCTTCAATTTATTAACCCTGCCTTTAATTACCATAGCCTCTGGTATTTCAGTCAGATACACATTAAGATATTTGACAAGGCCCTGCCAATCGGGTTTAAACAATTTTCCGGCAAAATGGGCGCGGATCTCGTGGAATATAAAAGGATTAATCACGCTTCCCCTTCCTATCATAAGAGCATCGCAGCGAGTTGTTTTCAACATTTCCAAAGCATGCTCTACAGTTAGGATGTCGCCATTACCAACCACAGGGATCTTTAATAAGGATTTAGCCTCTGCGATTAAATCCCAGCGCGCTGGTGGACCATACCCATCAACTTTTGTGCGAGGATGCAAGGTAATGTAATGGATACCTGTCTCTTGAGCTGCTAGTAAATTCTCTTTAAACAATGAAGTATCTTCATACCCAGAACGCATTTTTACTGTCACAGGAATAGATACAGCTTGCACCAAAGCCTTTGCCACTTGATGCAAAAAATTTGGATCCTTTAACAAACTCGATCCGGCTCCTTTGCCAGTGACCGTATTTGATGGACAACCGCAATTCAAATCAATGCGTGGAGCCCCTCTTTGCTCAATTTCTCTAGCCATATCGGCCATTAATTCGATATCAGACCCCATCAACTGAGCAGCCAAGGGAATTGGAGCTAACTCATCTGCCTCGTATTCAAGGGCCAAGCTTTTAACATGAGCATTTCGCGGGACACGTAGAAAATCTCTAACAGCTTCATCGAAGCCACCGACCGAAGCCATCGCTTTGCGAAAACACCGATCGCCCACTCCTTCCATTGGAGCAAGAAATAAATAAGGACACCCATTAGGATCTTTAGGAAGCATAGACATAAAATAATAATCTCAAATTAGTATAAGGGATGAAAATCTATTTAAAACCGCTTTTTTCTTACATGACAGTAAGGTTGTTTGCCGGTCTTTTCATAATATTGTTGATGATAACTTTCCGCAGGGTAGAAGACGCTCGCTGGAGTAAACCGCGTGGCAATGCTTAGCCCATGATTTTTAAGTACTTGTGATAATTTCTCTAATATAGCTTTTTGCTCTTTGGTGAAATAGAAAATTTCGGAACGATATTGATTACCGATATCTGGGCCTTGTCGATTGATTTGAGCGGGATCGTGAATTTCGAAAAACGCCTTTGCAATAGTTTCATAGTCGGTCTTAATTGGATCAAAAAACACTTGAACTGCCTCTGCATGTCCTGTAGTTCCCGAGCAAACATCTTCATAAGTCGGGTTAATTGTATGACCTCCGATGTAGCCTGAAATAGCATTAATAACCCCCGGCAAGCTTTTCAACAAATGCTCTACCCCCCAAAAACAGCCCCCGGCAAAAATAGCCCGCTCGTAACCTTCTATGGTAAAAGCTGGCTCAAAAGCTAGCGAAAGAGAATTAACACAATGGCGAATATTTTTTGGAGTGGCGTTTTCCCCTATAAAAACATGCCCGAGATGTCCGCCGCAATTTTGACATAAAATTTCTGTACGGCGTCCATCATTATCTGGTTCGCGTCGCACTGCCCCAGGGATTTCGTCATCAAAAGAAGGCCATCCACAATGTGAAGCGAATTTATCAGAAGATAAATAGAGAGGGGTATTACATTGATGACAAAGATAGACACCAGATTTATCAAATTTTTCATAAATCCCACTAAACGGTGGTTCTGTAGCCTTATGATTCAGCACTAAATCTTCTTGTCTAGATAGTTTATTATATTTTTCCATAAATTCCTAAAGCTGAAGTTGGGATCAAATTTACAATGTATACCTATATCCAAACGCATTGGTCGTTAAAGTGAATATGTCCAATTAATTAAACAACCAAATGATTAGAGAGCAATTATTAGAATAACATTTTCGCTTGATTAAGTCATCTCATACAAGGAGTGATACAGGGGAAAAGTTAATAACGGAAAGGTGAAATGATTTAAAAGACTTAAGGATGTTGGGTCATTTCTTAAAACACTTAACGTTTCCTCCCTCATCCCTTTTGTAAAACCCTTTCACTCATATTTAATGGCATTAGAATAATACAATAAGCGTTTTTATGTTGCTAAGTTTTCGTACTTTATGGATTATTATTAAGAATTTGATTAGATGACAGCATCAACCGCAAAACAAAAATTTAATTTTTAGAGAAAAACATGAATGACATCGAATTATGCCTTCCGAACATAAGTGATGGGGAAGATAAAAGCTCACCTTTTATAAATTGCCTTAGAAATAGCTACAGACATCTTCGTAAATGGGCAAAACGCACTTATACCGATTGTTTTCGCATCTACGATCGAGACATTCCGCAGTTTCCTCTCGCTATTGACTTATATGCAGGTAGAATTTGCGTTCATTATTTTTCGCGAGGTAAAGACACAGATGAACCTTCGCCTGAATTAAAAGAAGAAGTCACAAAAGCTTTATGTACATTATTTGGCGTGACAGTCCCAATGATCTACTGGCGTACTCGCGCAAAAAGCAAAGAAACACGCCAATATGAAAAAATTGCAGCGATCAATGAATACTTTACGGCTTTAGAATATGGTGTTAAATTTAGAATTAACCTTATCGATTATCTCGATACAGGCCTTTTTCTTGATCATAGAGAAACACGTATGCTTATAGCCCATGCTTCGGCCGGCAAGCGCGTATTGAACCTATTTGCTTACACCTGCTCTTTTAGCGTACATGCCGCTGTGGCTGGTGCTACATATACGAAGAGTGTTGATATGTCCAACACTTACACAGCTTGGGGTAGAGAAAATTTTATTTTAAATGACTTATCTACACGCAATAATGAAATTGTGCGCGCAGATTGCCTTAAATTTATCGATGATGAAATTCGATCTGGCACAAGATATGATATTGTCATTGTTGATCCGCCAACCCTCTCTCGATCAAAAAAAATGGATCAATTGTTCGATATTCAAGTAGATTATATAGCCTTGCTTAAGAAATCAATGGCGCTCCTTAATCCAAAGGGAGTCATGTTTTTCAGTACTAATTCCAGAAAATTTATTTTTGATAACAATGCCTTTACAGGCTGTCGCATAGAGGATATATCGCACAAAACTCTTCCTATAGATTTTCATGATCCGAAAATTCATCGTTGTTGGAAAATTACAATTTAGAGAGTTAAAAAGCTTGTCGTTTAAGTAACTCAATCCAAAGCTGATCGAGTTCTTCTTTGGGATAGGGTGTTTTTATTTTCTTCTTAGGAATTGTCAAATTGGCATAAATATTACACGCAAGGTGTGGTTAGAAAAAACCGATGTCATTAATACACTTTCATAAGAAGAAATGAAATTTAATTTAAGAAATTATAGGTAAATTTTTTAATAATTTTAATGAACATTTTAAACTATAATAGCATGTCTTTTAATGTTTTTGCATCTTGTATAGCATACCCTTTTTCATCGTTATCAAAATAGCAATATACAGAAATTTTAGTGGACCATTTTTCAATTTTGCTTTTCCAATCCTTTAATTTGCTTCCATATGACCCTTGATAGGCTTTTTTTGGCCCATGCAAACGAAGATAAGTAAAATTAGAGGTAATTTCTTCTGGAGATAATTTTCCATTTAGATCAGTAATACATAAGGCAAGCTTATTTTTTTCCAAAATTTCATAAATCTCACTTACATACCAGGATTCGTGTCGGAATTCAAAAACATGATCGTGTGATTTTTTTAAGTTTTTAATAAATTCAATAAGTCTTTCCTTATCCATTTTGAAAGAAGGAGGTAATTGAAAAAGAATAGGCCCAGCTTTTGTTTTAAAAAGCTTCATTCTATCATAGAAAAGATCCACACTTGCTTTGCAATCGAGCAACCTTTTTTGATGAGTCATATATCTGCTTGCTTTAACAGCATAAATAAAATTATCAGATACCTGTTTCTGCCAATTGTTAACAGTAGAAATAAGGGGTAAATGGTAAAAAGTTGTATTTAGTTCAACTGTAGAAAATTCTCTCGAATAATATTCTAGCCATTTTTTAGTAGGTAGTCCTTTTGGGTAAAAATTTTCTTTCCAATGGCTATAGGAAAAACCAGAAGTACCTACATAAACTTTGGTGTTTGAACGATTTGTCATAAATATCCATATCATTTAAAAGACTATTTTTTTCCATCTTAATTTCATGCTAACTATTTTTGACAGTTTGGGCAAAAAAAACTTAGCCTATCTCTGATGCCTGTCTTTTTTCTACAAACTTTTTCTCCACATAATGGACAGATTTTTTTTCGATATATTTGATAATGCTTTTTTAAAACAAATTTTTTTCTCCATTCATAAAATTGATGCGCATATGCCTGGGTGTTTTTTATTATTTTCAACAATATCAGATTAGATAGGTTTTTGATAAGGGTTGTAGGCGATATTTTTATTAAAAAAATGACTTCATTTTTAATGATATTTCCAACACCAGAAAAAATATTTTGATCAAGTAATATATCACCTATTTCAACTTCCTGAAGTTTTTTGACTGTATTTAATGCTTTTTTTGAATCCCATTTTTTAGACATAATATCTGTTGAAAAATCATACAGATCTTTGGCATGGGCTGTTTCAATGTATTTAAGAGAAGAGCTATAAATAATAATTTGACCCTTCGCAAAAGTTAATTGAAGTTGGGGTTTTGCTTTTTTTGGATAATCTCCTGTGATTTTTTTATTTTTAATTATTGCTTCATAGCTGCCAAATAGCATGAAGTGAATTCGCAAAGCAAATTCATCAAACTGAAAAACAAGATGTTTACCCCATGAAAAGATATCCAAAATTTTCTTTTCACTTAATCTTTCTTTTCCAATTTTAGTGTTACCTTCTATAGCTAAAATAGTTTTTCCAACAAAGGGAGATAACATCTCAGCAGCTAAAAATAGCGAGGGTCCTTCCACTTATTTTTCCTTTTTTGGAACCTTTGCACCTCTTTTCCGCGCTTCAGAAAGTCCAATTGCTATAGCCTGCTTTCTATCTGTTACTTTTTTATGACTTTTTCCAGATTCTAATTTCCCCTTTTTCATTTTATGCAAAGCGTCTTTCACAGACTCTTGCGCTTTATCTCCATATTTTTTTGTCATAAAAAGACCTCTAATTTTATTAATTTATGCAAACTTAAATATATGGTACACCTGAATATTTTTAAAATATTTTTTATTTCCTGTGAAGAATAAAGAATATGGGTAGTGATTTTAGAATTGGTAAAATAAATCAATAGCGCCATTTAATTTTAGAGAATCTTATTCTTTAGCGCTAATTCAAAATTTTTTTTGATATAAGTGCTTTTTCAGGCTGTCAAATAGAGGATAAATCACATAAACTTTTCTAAAAATTTTTCATGATCCGAAAATCTATTGCTACTGGAAATTACAATTTATGACTTAAAAAAGCTTGTCGTTTAAGTAACTCAATCCAAAGCTGATCGAGTTCTTCTTTGGGATAGGGTGTTTTTTTACTCTCTTCTTTCAGAGTTTTAAAAAATTTGTTCATTTTTAGAGCGATGGATGCATATCGTTTTACAATTGATGAGAGGTAAGGTGTCAAACTCTCAGGTAATACCAATGAGCATGTTTCATTGGTATATTCTTGTAAGATCTCTTCATGGAGGTCTTTTCCAAAAAATTCCGAAATAATCCAATTTGTTAAAATTGTTACTACAAAGCAACGATCATAGTTTTGGTGATTTTTAAAGAACTGCTGCTCTTCTAATGAAAGAGCAAATTGTGAACTTGTTGCAAGACCAAAATCTGAAAAATAAAGACGTTCACCATCAGTTATAATATTTCTAAAATGAGCATCGAAATGTATCATTTCTTTAGACATAATGAAAGCAGTCGTTTCTACAAGATTTCGTTCAACCATTTCAATGGCTCGGTCAATGGCTTCATTACCTTTTAAAAGTTGTTTGCTAAGCCATCCTTGCAATGTATCGGGGAAGTATTCCATGAACAGTGCAATATAAGCTTGAGTATTATGATTTGCTCTAACCCTTTCGCCAATGGAAAAAGAACTTTCCCAAAATCTTACATAATCATTCCATTCTTTTTCATTCATAGGAATTTTTACTTCAGAATAGTTAAGGATACGCCAGTGATACATGATTGGAAAATTTTGACATTCGTTGGCAAGTACCCATTTAGTGCTTATAATATGTGCCGACACTTCTCTCCAAATATTAAAGCCTGCAGAGCCCAAACCATATTGATAAAAAGTCGGTATGCCAAACAAATTCTCTGTTGAATTAATGTTTACTTGTTTTCCTTCCAATTGATTTAAAGGCACCTTTTTGACAAATAAAGGAATTCCGTCCACTTCTAATTTTACCGACGATCCATACCCTGAATGTATAAACATTCCTTGCGCAAGAAGATTCGAGATAGACTCGTCACTTAAGATTTCGAGCTGTTTTGAGATGTGATTATTGCCAGAACGGTGCAACATGGTTTTTCCTTAAAGGTCTAAATTTTCACACAATTAAAAATTATAAGATGCCCATTATTTGAGAATCTATTATATCATTGGGGTTAGGCAAGACATTCGAACACTCTCAACCTAAACTGACATTATTATATCTGAATCTGAATTTTCAAGTGTCTATTAAAGTGTGTCGGTTTCGCTGTGTCTTTTAATTTTTGAAATCACTTTAAATACCCTGAAACGTTGTAAAAGAGGACAAAAGCAAAAAAATTTATTGCGAAATCATTGTATTCTGCTTCAACAACCAGGGCATGGCATAATTTGGAATTTGGACAAAAAACTCACTTTAAAAATTTATTGTTTCATCCCTATTTACATTAATAACGCATATAATCATAAATCGCTTTTTTTGAACTCACTGCCTCAGAAATATACTTGATCCCCTTGTGATCAATTAATTTTTTTATTTTTTGCTCATCTAGTGACAATGAATCGCCTTCATTAATAATCATGGCGGAAGGAAAATAAGGTACTTGCAGCGCTTTACTAAACTGTTCTTGAATTTTTTTGACAGTTTGTATGTCTGGTTCGATAGAGTTAAAAGTTACTTTCCAAGGTGCCTGTGGTGTGTTTTCTGCAAAAATTTGATCCAGAAGTTCAGGATGAGAAACGTTAAACCATTTTCTATATGTAGCGTCAACTTCTGAACTCCATACTTCAGTAGTTGAAATGAGCTCAATATCGAGAATATGCTCAAGCATTTCTTCTCGATTTAATTCAGTCATAGTACAATCTTGCTGAGCTATATAAGAACTTAACAATAGGTATCTTTCAGGTGTAGCTTGAAAAACTGTCCAAATGTGTCCTTTATAGCGGATGTGATTATCTTTATCTATCGTTAACTTGCAGGCTTTTATTTTGAATGTAAGCAATGCAGGCACTTTGCTTTTCAATATAAGCTCCAACTGGTTAAGTTGCTTAGTTTTACCGTAATTCACTTGATAAGCCGCTTTTTTAGCTCCTAATAGTATGGAAAGTACAATTCGGTTTGACACACCACATGAGGTGCGTAAGTAAGAGTTAACAATATATTGATCTAATCGAATTTGCATGGGATGCCATGGCAATGAAATAATTGAATCATCTCGAATACCAGGAATTGTAATTTTCAATGTTTGTAATGCAAGCGAATGTAAATTGTACCATGAGTACCAATTTGCGCGTTGTTCAGTCGAAAAAAAAGGGATGTTTTTAATGAGTTCGATACAATTTTCTAAAGCCAATTCTTTAGCAATGTTTCGCGAGCAATCAAATCCAGAAAAAATGCTCTTACTTTTTTGTTCCATTTGAAAAAGAGAATGCTTAGTGGGATGGGGAGTTTTTTGCTCTTCCAAAATTAAGTTTCTATTTTCATTAAAATTACAGTTAACTGAATGAGGTGCATGCATAAATTG
>JACDGH010000300.1 GCA_013815395.1 Parachlamydiaceae bacterium | reverse complement strand
GTACCTGACCGCATTGATAATGAAAGTGAAAGACGCATTATAGGAAGTCAATATATTACTTATCGTAATGATTCAGCTTTATCTGGAAAATATATTGCAGCAAAGAATGCAAAAAATTATAATCCTGCGAAATATCCAGATCCGTTTTATAATCTCGTTTTAAATAAAGATTCTGTTGTTATCAATAATTCTAATATTTTGACAGCCTTAAACGTTAGCAAGTCTGATTTAGAGGAGTCTTGGAAAAGTCTACAATCACTAGAAGAAGATAACTTAGTGGAAGAAGAATTAAATTTAGCTATAGCACTTTCTTTGGAAAATAGAAGTAGTCAAACAACTATAATAACGTCCGCTGAGAAAAATTATAATGAAGATTTACCTCCTTTAGAAAATTTAAAGACAGACAAAACAGAAGAAGAAGAAGAAAATCAAGCTAGTCCATTTTTCAAAAATTAATTAAGGAGTTTATTCATGATAGAAATTAAAGAAATTCAAAAAAGAGTTGAGGATAACCAAATAGCTTCCTATTTGGTGAAACAAATAGACATTAATGATATTGATAGTTTATTGATTTATACTATAAACCAATCTTCTTTAGAAAAAGTCCATAAAATGTTAGCATTTTATTTGCGTTCCCAGTCTGTTGATGGAAAGACTAGTGGCGGGTTCGTTTTACAAAGAAACCTAGCTTCTGATGCGATTATTATTACTGGAAATTTACAAAATGCTGTCATCGGGTTACGTACTCTTAAGTTCATTAGTGAGCCGACAATAAAACAAGCTATGGACAGTATTATTTGTAAACAAGTTGTAAAGGCAATGCAATTTTTTCCACCTTCTAGTCGTGAAGATTTCAAATCTCAGTTATTTTCATCGCTGAGAGAAACAGTTGAATCATTAATGCAAATAAATAACAAATCTAATGCTTTACCTGAGGCTCCTACTCATGCTTCACCTGAGGTTCCTACTAAAGCTTAAAACTATTTTTTTGAATGGGATGCTAAGCGTAAACCGTCAAAATTTCCGTTAGCTATTTGTAAGAAGTAGAGAGTATTGATTAGGCACTAAAAATCTAGCTTTTCTGCTGAAAAAAATATCAGCGTTTAGTGTTAACATGATTTTTACCGTAAAGAGATACAAAATGGATGTCATTTTCAATGTATTTTGCATGACTAAATTGGTATAGTTTTAATGAGCGTTAAGCAGCATACAACTTGTAACCTAATAAATATTGCTTTAAACGTTAAAACTTACCAAAAACGACCAGACGGAAAAAAAGACGGTTTACGCTTAGAACCCCTACTAGCTGAATATTAAATACATTCGTTTTCATCGCCATAGTCAGTAGTAACAACTCAGCCCCCCTACGTTATAAGTAAAAGGGCTGATGTTTGTTTTCCAACAAAGTAATTTTCCATCAGTTCACATAAAAACGTAAATGAACTTTTTCCTTGTAATCTGCACGTCACGTTGATAGAAGCGCTGCTTGCAACATACTCCGTCCCGTAATCCGAGCGCGTACAATAATATTTTTTCCGCCAAATCACTGAGGGTCTTAAACTTCTTTCAGCGTGATTATTGGTGGGTTCAACCCCATCAATTTCTATGAACGTCCATAACGCATTAATGTGTTTCAATACGTTTTTGCAAAAACGTACCGCCCTTAATGACGGATCCGTATAACAGCCTTGTTCTAATAATTCACCTATACGTTGGCGAACAGGCTTGCTTTGTCGCACTAACTCATCTCGTGATAGCTCTTCATGTTTAAAGGCATGCCAGATTTTAAAAAGGCTTGATTCGTTATCCAGCAAACTGCTTCCTATGCGTGCAATGATTTTATCGTCTTTTTCTGATAATTTTGTGAAATCCCGTTTTAAATGCGCCCAGCATAACTGTCGTTGACTACTGTCAAAGTAACCATAGGCAGCATAACGATCTGATATGAGAATGTGTTTGAAATCACCCATCAATGAGCGAAGTACTTTCTTTCCACGAGAAGGATGAACCGAAAAATGCGCCGCTCTGTGTGAAATAAATCCCCACAGCCAGTGACGCTTGCCATCTCGATTGTGACCCGCTTCATCAGCATTGACGCTAACATCTTCTTTTACAAGCGCTAACAAGTCCAATACAGGGGCTTTCATAGCAGCATTGACGAGTTTTTGCTTATTAAACACCGTGCCAAGGCTGATGTGAAAGTGAAAGTGCTCTTCCAAAAAGTGGCGTTGGTCTCTACGTGATAAGCCATATTTTCCGACTAAATCTGACATGAAGCTTATCAGCCTTGGGCCCGTGATTCCCCAGCTAATTCCCTCAGGTAGAGGAGCCATGTGTTTGCAACCACAGCTTGCACAGCTCCCTTTTTGTAATTGATATTCGCTAGTCGTCAGTTTTAAAACAGGTAACTCATAAACTTGATGGCGTAGAAACTGACCCTCCGAATATAGGTTTCCACCACATGCACAATGAGAGGGTAATGCACATGAAACCACTACATCAACTTTATCACTGGGTAATAATGGGCGGTAATGGCCTTTGTGACCTGGCTGTCCGCCACTTTGCTTACCACTGGATTCACGATCGTTTTTTTTCTTCTTGACACTTTTTGAAGGGGGAAGAGATGAGTTGGATGAGTTGTTATTTAAACGTTCCTTGAGCTGTGCATTCTCTGTTTTTAACGCTTTATTCTCCGCTTCAAAAATCTCGAAACGTTTTGACAACTCATCCAGCTTATTTAGCAATAAGCGTATGAGCTGATGACATTCTTCTATTGTCGTTGGAAGGCTATCCATATATCCCTGCACAATCATTGGTTACGTAAAATGTACAACATTCTATGAAATTTTCAAGTAATTAATAAGGGGGCTGATCTGTTACAGAAAAAGGCTATAATGATTTAGCTTTTTCTCGCGCAGTTGTTATTCATGGTGCACCCTATGTTGGTGAATCAGTAGTGCAGCGCTATGGTCGAATTGGTCGCAGCTGGGGCTGCCCGGCTTTGCCAGAAGATATGGTTAAACCCATTATTAATACTATAAAAAATGGCACTTTAGTGTTCGCTTATTATC
>JACDGH010000299.1 GCA_013815395.1 Parachlamydiaceae bacterium | reverse complement strand
CTGTATAATCTTTCATGGGAGCTCTCCTGGTTGTTGGGTTATGACAAACAACAACTTAAAGGGTGAGCTCTCTTTCTTCAATCACCTCTCTAACTCCATAGTAACTCCAAACGCGTTGCGTCGAAAAGATTGTTGAAGTTTTAAGTCCTTTGGAAAACAAATGATTCTTTTACTACGCAACGCGTTTGGAGTGCGCAGCCCCTGCTGCGCTTTGCTAAGAAGCCATAGATAGCTCATTTCAATGTAAGAGAGAATATGAAAAAAATAAAATCGGATCTTCAGGAAGAATCCTTTTTTATATAATATGAATGATTTCAGAAGTCGAATCGAGGGTCTTAGGTCAAGTCTAGATTTAGATTTTTCAACTTGTTTTGGGCACATACTGGGCTACAGAATAGAATCAATACATCTTTATCTGATCTTAACATAAAATTGTTAAAATCATGTTTATTTACTAAATTTGGAAAGATCGAGCTGTTACCGAGCTTAAAGAGGTGGCAAATGATTCGCTGATGGCAGGAGGTGGAATAGCAGTTTCTATTGCATTAAGTATTCTATATGAGAAAGCCACAGGATCAGTAATCAATCGTATGTTTTTACCTGGGATTCTTCCTAATGAATTAGGAATTAAAAAAATGTTAGGGTCGCTAGCAGGTGTTGCGGTGGGGGAGATAGCGAGTACAATTTATCACTTTAGTAAAATAGAACAGGCATTAGTATTGACCTTAGGAGCGGCGGTAGGCTCACTGGCAGTAGGTATTATAGAAAGAAGAATTAAAAATTTTTGTTCCTGACTTTTTTCATTAATCTTTGAAATTGGATTTAACCTTGAAGCTCACGCGTTCGCACTCGCCGCCTGGTTTTAATAAACTCACGCTAAATAATTCGAAATTACCTCAGCAAGGTGAAAAGCTTGCCGCTCTGCACCATGATGAATTTGACTGCGACATGACATCCCATTGGCCACGATCATAACCTCTGCGGGGGCTTTCTTTACCGCAGGTAAAAGATGTAAATTTCCAATTTTCATGGAAATATCATAGTGTTCGCTTTCATATCCAAAAGATCCAGCGACCCCACAGCAGCCCGATTCAATTTCCTTAACACTAAAACCCGGAACCACCCTCAATACGTTGAGGGTGGTTTGCATGCCAATAAGTGACTTTTGATGGCAGTGTCCATGGAGTAATATTTGGGTAGAATTTTCCTTAAAGGACAAGGGTAATTGATTGTTATCAACAAGCCCATTTAAAAAATCTTCCAAAGAACTGCAAGCTTGGCTGACTAAAGATAGATCTCCAAAAAGTGCAGCATCTTTAGAACCAATCAATCCCTTATAATCATCGTTCAAGGCCGAGAGACAACTCGGCTCAAGACAGATAATTTTTAAACCTGATGCTGCATGCGGTTTAAGTGTATTCACCAGCTTCAAAGCCTTGGATTTGGCCTCATTTAAAAATCCTTTGGAAATCAAGGGGCGTCCACAGCAAAAATCCGAAACAAGAATAATTTCGTATCCCAACTTAGTGAGCACCTTAAAAGTCGCTTTGCCAATTTCTGGATGGTTATATTCGGTGTAAGTATCATTAAAAAGCACTATTTTTTTAGCTAAGGGGGTCATATGTTGATTCTTAAACCAGCTTGAAAAGCTTTCACTTGCCAATTTCGGGAGATTTCTTTGCGGAGCAATGCCGATTAAATTTAAAAAATATTTAATCAATTTACTTGAATTTATATAATTAAAGGCTATGGCAAAAGGCCTGGAAAGCCGATTAATTGTAGCAATGTTGGCAAACAAGCGACTTCTCAGTTTGTAACCATGTTTTTGCTGATATTGATAGAGGAATTCGGATTTCATTTTAGCCATATCGACCTGAGAAGGGCATTCTGTTTTACAGCCTTTGCATTCTAAGCATAGATCTAACACATCATATAAAGCCTTGCCGGTAAATTCTTCCTTGGGAAGTCGTCCATTAATGATGGCTCGCAAGCTTTGCGCCCGGGCTCTGGTCGTATCATACTCATCGCCGGTGGCTTGAAATGAAGGGCACATCACCCCTTCACCCTTGCGACATTGTCCATTCCCATTACACAGATCAGCTGCAAGTTCAATACCCCCCTCGGCTGAGAAGTCGAGAAAGGTGGGGAGAGTAACTTGTTTAACTTCAGGATTTAATCTTAGGGTGTTGAGTGAAATTTCTGAGGCATGCACAATTTTCCCCGGATTCATAAGATTACGAGGGTCAAATGCTGTTTTAAGTTCAACAAATGCTTGATACAGTTCCTCGCCAAACATTTTTTTATTGAGCCAGGATCGAATGAGGCCATCCCCATGTTCCCCGCTCAGGCCTCCCGAGAAAGATAGCACCATATCAGCTACATCCTGCATGATTGTTTTCATTTGCGAAACTTCATCCGGATTTCTTAAGTCGATAAATGGGCGAATATGCATGCATCCCGAGCCAATATGTCCATAAATCCCTACCTCTTTACCTATGCCTTTAAGATATTCTGTAAGCATTAGCATGAAGGGCGCTAAATTTTTGGGAGCCACAGTTAGATCTTCGATGAAAGCTATGGCCCGACTATAGGTGCGTTTGGAAAGAAGTAGACCAAGGCCAGCTTTACGCACTTGCCAAACATGGCTCATCTGTTGAGGGTCGCTTAGAATCACATGTGCGTAACCAATATTGAGTGCTTGCATCCGATTTTTAAAGCGAATGATCACTTCATCCACATCTCGCGCTGATTCTCCGGCAAACTCTGCAACAAATATGGCTTGAGGATTTCCTTGCAGCCATGTTAACTTATTTTTTACGGCAGGGGAAAGTCGCCCCATTTCAAGAATATGGTAATCGATGATTTCCAATGCAACCGGATGAAAAATGAGCATGTCTTCGATGCTTTTCATTGCATCTAGCATGTCTTGCACGTGAATGATGCAAAGTCTGGCGTTTTTGATTTTTTTTGCAATCTTGACTTTAATCTGTGAAGCAATGCCCAAAGTTCCCTCTGAACCTGCTATTAATTTGCTAAGATTACAAGGAAAACTTTTAAGTAATTGATCGAGATTATAC
>JACDGH010000298.1 GCA_013815395.1 Parachlamydiaceae bacterium | reverse complement strand
CACTGCAATGATTATAGTATCTTTTCTATTCACGCCCATTCTCCTTAATAAATATAATAATTTTAAAGCTCATTGACGATCCGTTGAAACTCTCGTCCGCGGTGCTCATAATCCCTAAACATATCGTAACTGGAACATCCAGGGGAAAGTAGTACGGTATCTCCTTCTTTGCTTACACTAGCAGCATGTATGACCGCCTCATCAAGTGTGGCAAATAAAGCCATTGGAATATGACTCCCTAAATCGCACTTAATTTTTTCCTTAGCATTACCAATAGCACAAATGAATTTCAGTTTATGTGCTATTGCATCTAGCCATAATGCATAAGAAGCTCCTTTGTCAACTCCGCCAGCTATTAAAACAATATTTCCCCCAATCACTTCAACGGCCCGAATGACAGCATCAATATTTGTGCCTTTACTGTCGTCATAATAATGCACCCCTCGAACGGTACGCACAAATTCAATGCGATGCGAGGGTTTTTTAAACGTTTGTAAAGCTGCACAAAACTGATCTTCGGTCACTCCCACATATTGACACAAGGCATAAGCTGCCATCAGGTTTTCTGCATCATGCGTTCTTTTGCCTTGCAGATTTTCAGGCAGATCAAAAACTTTCTTTTTATTCACATAGACATTTTTTGTATCGGTATGAATGAAATTTCTATCGCTGTAACCATACGATTGCATTGAGAAAGTCGAAAATATAAAAGAAAATTCTTTGAGGCATCTATCTTCGACAAATAGCTTGCCTTGCGCTTTTAAACAGCTGTATAAATGTGCCTTCGATTCGGCATACGCCTCTAATGAACCATAGCGGTCCAAGTGATCCGGAGTGATATTAAGGATTACCCCTGCATCAATGAAGCGCGTGTGCAAAGTATCTAATTGGAAAGAACTTAATTCGATGACAAAGATTTCATTTTCATTTACGCTGCCGCTATCAATGGCCGAAGTCAGGGGTGTGCCCACATTGCCAAGTGCTCTTGCAGACATGCCAGCATGATTAAGGATGTGAGCGACCATTAGCGTAACAGTTGTTTTGCCATTTGTGCCAGTTACAGCAAGGCATTTTTGCGGAATGAAGCCACAAGCTAATTCAATTTCACCTACTATCCCAATGCCTGCTGCCATAGCTTTTTCATATAATGGGTGTGTGTGTGGAATACCAGGTGAAACGACTAAAAAATCGAATTCTTTAATATTGCATGCCGCACTGTCTGCTATGGTTTTAAATTGCTTACCAATGAAAGGAGTGAGCTCTTCATCACCATTCAATATATCCGGATTGCGATCTGCACCTGTTACAAAAGAACCACGCTTTAATAAAAATTTAACCGCTGAGCGACCGCTGATGCCTAAGCCAAGGACCAGCACCCGCTTGGATTGATAATTAGACATACACATTTCCTTACTGAAATTTTAGAGAGGCCAAACCAATGATAAACAGCAATAATCCCACAATCCAAAAGCGAATCACAATTTTTGTTTCCGGCCAGCCTTTGTACTCAAAATGATGATGCAAAGGGGTGCATAAGAAAATTCGCTTTTTATTCCTAAGCCGATAGCTTCCCACTTGTAAAATTACAGAAACCGCTTCAGCAACAAATATTCCGCCAATAACTGCCAGCAGAGCTTCCCGCTTAAGAAGAACGGCCGAAACCCCAATGATTCCCCCTAATGCCAGAGAACCTGTATCTCCCATAAAAACTTGTGCCGGATATCCGTTATACCACAAAAATCCGATGCAAGCCCCAACAAAGGCGCTAAGATAGATCGCTATTTCCCCACTGCCTTCAACATATAAAATATTTAAGTAACCCGCAAGATCAACATTATTTGAAATAAAAGCAATCAATGCTAAGCAGCTGGCCACCATGATTAAACATCCTGCGGCTAAGCCATCTAACCCATCGGTTAAATTCACACTGTTAGATGTCCCTGCGACGACTATCATAATAAATAAAGCCGTCAGCAAACTCAAACCGGCCGGAATACTAAGTATATAATCCTTAAAAAAGGGGATATAAATCCGCGAAGCGTACTCTTTAAGCGATAATTGTTTAAGAGAGGCGCTCGCTGTATCCACATTAACATCAGTAGTTATTTCTTGTTGATGTTTGACGAGTATTTGTTCCTTAATTACGGGGGGCGCAAACCAATCGCCTAAATGAATGGCTTTTGTGACCATGGGGCTCAATAAATAAAGCGCTAATAGACCGCCAACGAGACCTTGAAATAAGAGCTTTTTTCGTCCGGATAAACCCTTCGTATTTTTATATTTAAGCTTTAAGTAGTCATCACGCGCTCCAAGAAATCCTAACAGCACTGTTGTCACAAATAGAATTAAAGTAAATACATGTGTCAAATCCATCCAAAAGAACATCGACACAAGCATAGAGCATAAGATTAGGGCTCCACCCATCGTGGGAGTGTCTTTTTTTTTGTGATGCAATTGTCCTAGCAGCGGGCATTCATCTGTCCTAATCGATTGGCCAATTTTTAATTCGTAAAGTTTTTTTATAAAACGTGGACCAAAAAACACAGTTAATATTAATGCCGTGATAGCAGCCAGCATCATGCGTGTAGAATAGTAGCTGAAAGCTACAGGAATTTTCATTCCAAAAGTGTCTCTAAGAAAATCGATTACAAAAAAAATCATAGTTTTAATTCTTCTATTATTTTCCACAAACCTTTAGCACGCGACCCTTTGAGCAGCACCACATCACCAAGCTTTAGCTCTGCTTGCAAGGCATTTACTAGAAGGCTTCTGTCCTGAGTCCATAACACATGCCGCCCAGCCTTTTGCCAACACTCATGAATCGGGGCACAACCTTCTCCAAAACACAACATACTATCTACACAATTTAAGGCGTGCTCACCCACCGCTAAATGACATTGTTCTGAAAATTTCCCTAGCTCCAACATTTCGCCAATTACAGCAATTTTTTTACCTCCGACCTTTGGATTAGGTAAGGAGTTTAAAGCTGATTTAATTGAAATTTCGGAAGCATTATAAGCGTCATTTACGAAAATCACACCATTTTTTTCCACAATTTGCATGCGTAGCTCGGGCAAAACTAAAG
>JACDGH010000297.1 GCA_013815395.1 Parachlamydiaceae bacterium | reverse complement strand
GCTATAGCTACGAGCTTTTGTCGTTCCAAAATAGCAAATGCCGTAGCCTGAATATTCTGAAAAGGCGTATTTGTTTCGATACTATCATCGGTAAATATTTTAAGCACCTGCCCAGCTTTTTTCATGTTTTGGTTGCTTTCTGTGTAGCACTCATAAACATGCTCTTTAGCTGTGAATTTTGCTTCATCTATATAGCGCCTGACGTTATAAATGAAAGTATGGATGAGATTGTCGTACATTCGCTGATAACGATGGTAGACGAAACATAATAAATAAACGTAAACGATCCATTCATTAAGTCGTTTGAGCTTGTAGACTGAGTAATAGTCAACCAATGAAGCATAGTATTTGATGCTTTCGTTAGAAATACTTAACTCTGGCAACAACTTTTGAGCAACCCGGTATAAAGGCTGTATTTGTTTACCTCGATCAATCTCACGTTTTATTTCGCCAGCAGTAAAATCTTTTGGTTCGTGTTTAAGCTGTGTAATTTCATACAGCCCTGAAGAATCTATTAGCAATTGTTTCAGCGCTTCGATATCCGTATGTGTAAAATGATTACGTATAATTGCGATTAATCGGTTTTGTTCATAGGTTATTGCTTTGCCTACCGTTTCTTGCATAAAGCTGTAACCGGGAACAACGATGCGTTGCTCGGACAAATAATTCATAATTTCACGAAAAATAAAGATCGGTTTACCACAAACAGAAACCGCCTTCCGAGCCTTTCTCTCCATCTGTTGCCGTTCTTCGGGATCACAACTCCGATAGTTGAATAATTCAAGAATCAAGTTCTGCTGTTTTAACCTGGTAAACTTATTAATTGAACTCAGGTCAGCCATTTCACAGTTGTTGAAATGTTGCTTCAGAACGTACTGAAGGTCTTCGTCGACTTCATGAAGGTCAAACACGAAAAAAACGTGTTTAGCTTTAAAATAGCCGAGTTGCAGGATAAAATAAGTCCTAGACTTGACAGAACGCATACCATGTAACAACTCCATCTCCGGTTGAGAGAGTGAAAAATAATTACAACGATCTTCATGTGTGAAGCACGGCCTGTCGCAAATGCTCCCTAATTCATCCTCGCCAAGAATTCTCAATCGTTTTTGTTCAGAATTGTTTTTCTCAATGTCCATATTTTCCCTTTCTAGTGATAGGAATAATACTTTGCTATCCATACCGACTTTCAAAAAGTGTACTTTTTGAAAGTCGGTATTAACCGTCATTTTTATGTGTCATAAGTATAACATAATTTAATTCGAAATATGGCAATAAACTTGTATATGTTTTGAAATAAAATTATAATGATTATATAACATTTCAGTAGGGAGGAATTTACTCATGTCTATTCCACAAAAGTTAGATCACAATACAGCCACTGCGCTTCGCTCCATTTTATCTTCATTAAACATATCGAAAAACAGAATTATCATCGACTTGGACAATGACACAGTAGAAGTTGAGGAAGATCACAACATTAACGACCTTCTCCAATGGGCAGGAACCCTGACCACCGGACAAGCAAAAGACTTGCAAGAAAGAATTAATAAAAATCGGGAAGAGGATTGGAACTGATGGAATATACGGGATATTTGCTTGACACCAATATTATCATTGGGCTGTTCTGTAATGATCAAGCGGTTGTTGACTTTTTAAGACAGGCGGTCAGAGACAGGATGCCTATCTATATATCCGCCATGACAGAGTGTGAAATTTTCAGTGGCCAAAAAATTGAACAAGACTCCCATGAAATTAGTTTCCTCAATACGCAACGATATATTGAAATCAATTCTAAAATCGCACGTGCTGCGGGCAACATACGCAGGGAACAAAGACAGAATGGAAGAAAATTAAAAGCTCCGGATGCGATTATTATAGCTAGTGCGCGTGAATACCGGCTCGCCTTAGTATCTCGTGATACCGACATGAATTTTATCCAATCCGAGTATGACATCCCCCTCATCAAAATATAGGTCTTATTCATTCACAATGAATGAATAACCCCAAAGGCGTAGGAGCTACCCATGAGAATTTTTTTCTATGCAAGAGTCAGCAGCAAAGACCAGTCTTTAGAAAGACAAATTGCTGCCGCTAAAGAGACTGGAATTAGTGAAGAGTATATTTTTATAGAAAAAGCAAGCGGTAAAGACTTTAAAAGGCCGGAATATCAATTAATGAAACGTATGTTTAGGAGCGGAGACGTTTTATATATTAAGTCACTTGATAGGCTGGGACGAAATAAGCAAATGATATTAGACGAATGGCAGGAATTAATAAAGATTAAAAAAATTGAAATTGTTGTTTTAGACATGCCTCTTCTTAATACGATGAAGTATAAGGATTTGAATGGTATTGAATCCTTAATATCTGATTTAATATTGCAATTATTGAGTTACATGGCGGAAGATGAGCGTAAAAGAATAAATGAAAGGCAAGTAGAAGGTATTCGATCTGCCCTTAATAAGGGTATCAAGTTCGGTAGAAAGAAATTGGAAATTAATGAAAAATTTAAATCCGTCTATCCTGACTGGAAACAAAATAAGATAACGGCTGTAGAAGCCATGAATATAGTAGGTATGAAAAGCAATACTTTTTACAGAAGAATCAAAGAATATGAAATGAATCTACAACTAATTTAAATCCAGTATACATTCAGCAACCTTTATTCCAGTTTAACAAAAGGTTGCTGTTTTCGTTATTACACCCTTTTCGGAGGGATGGGCAAAAACACCCAAATAGCAACTAAAGTTCGTCCCATCTTAAACCCGTAATCGATTCTTGGAGATGTGACGAAAGTGCGCCACGAGGCGCTGTATGTTGATGTTTCCATCTTGAAATGTTTGGCTACCTTAACCAAACAGGCTAGGATGGCAAGCGTCACGAGCATATCTGGGGTGTGAAACCCATCTAACAATGTACCTGTGAGGGAAATCCATCTTCCCAAGACGCAGGGCTAGCCTCAATGACCTGCTATGGTTGGCGAAAGCAAAGTCACGTTCAAAGCGCGGTCACATCTAACACCCGAAAACGAATGGATAATACGGGTGGGTTGGCATGAGCAACTAGCCCTTTTCGTTTGCTTGTTGACCCG
>JACDGH010000296.1 GCA_013815395.1 Parachlamydiaceae bacterium | reverse complement strand
CAACCATTCGGTATCCCAATCCTTGGCTGTGGCAGCTTTAACAAGGCCTTGAAATCTTCCTGCCACGCTCTGCATAGCGCGTTCATCGAGTTGAAAATTCACACCCGCACATGCTAGCTTGGTAATAACTAGAGGAATTAATTGCTGGGCTAATGCGTAATGCACCAACAATGTATCCAAAGCATTACAAACTGTTGGTCGTTGAGTTTTAGCATTAAATATCACATCTAAAATCTTATCCTGATTTGCGCTCTCATCCACAAAAATATGACAAATTCCGATTCCTCCAGTAATAACTGGAATTGTGCTATTTTCGCGACAAAATTTGTGTAAATTAGCCCCGCCTCGAGGGATGATTAAATCGATACTCTCATGCAATTTCAATAATTCAGTCACATATTTGCGGTCGGGATCCATCACTAATTGCACTGCATCTAGCGGCAATTCAGCTTGCTTTAAAGCTTTATGCACTACTTTTAAAAGTGCGGCATTGCTATGCACTGTTTCAGAGCCGCCGCGCAGGATCACACAATTCCCCGTTTTAATGGTCAATACCGAAACATCGACAGTTACATTGGGGCGAGCTTCATAGATCACACCTAAAACACCAATGGGAGTGCGTTTTTTACAAAGATGTAATCCATTCGGCAACATTTTATCTTCGATCACTTCGCGGACCGGATCGGGCAGTTTAATAACCTGTTGCACATCTGCGGCGATCCCAGCCAGACGCCCTTCCAGCGAAAGGCGATCAAGCATGGCCTCATTCATTCCAGAAGCTTTAGCGCTAGCCACATCGATCCGATTGGCTTCTAAGATAAAATCTTGTTCGCTAATAAGCAGATGCGCCAAAATTTCCAAAGCCTTATTTTTTTGAGCCGAGGTAGCTTTGGCCATAAGAGCGACAACATGTTTAGCTTTAATTCCCATTTCTTTGATATTGCAGGTCTTAGTCATTTGAAATCCCATTAGATTTTAAAAGCGACATGCTGTCGCGATGCACTATTTCAGGACCATAGCTATATCCCAATATCTTTTCAATCTGAGTCGACTTCACTTTTTTTAACTTGTCGATCTCTAGGCTACTATAACTACTTATACCTATGGCCAATGGCTTGTCTTGTTCGGAAATAATTTTCACAATAGCGCCGCGTTCAAAGGTAGAAACGACTTTAATAATACCTACGGGTAGTAAGCTTGCACCTTCTTTGCACAATTTAGCTGCAGCACCTCTATCTACGACAATAATTCCTTTACTCTTTTTTGAAAGGAGCCAGCGCTTCCAACTTTCGCGCGGGGTTGTCTTTGCTAAAAACATACTGCCTCGCGATTCCCCTTTAGCTATATCTAATAAGACCTGAGGCTCCCAAGCTGAAGCAATGACTGTGGGTGTGCCGCTCTGTGCTGCCAGATAGGCAGCTTCAAGCTTTGTGATCATACCACCAGTACCCAATCCTGATGCCTTCGATACCCCTCCGGCCAAGGCACGTATAGAATCGTCAATATCTTTGACAACTGAAATTAACTTTGCTTTTGAATTATTTCGTGGATCTTCCGTAAAGAGCCCCTGTTGATCTGTAAGCAACACAAGTAAATCTGCAGAGATCAGATTAGCTACAAGAGCCGATAAATTATCATTATCCCCCACTTTTATTTCTTCAGTAGTTACGGCATCATTTTCATTAATTATGGGAATAATTCCATGCTCTAGCATAGAAGATAAGGTATCACGCATATTGAGATAGCGCTTTCGATCTGAAAAATCATCGCGAACTAATAAAACTTGACCCACTACTATTTCATATAGGGCAAACAAATCCGTCCACACTTGCATTAAACGCCCTTGCCCAACTGCTGCAAACATTTGCTTCAAAGGCATAGATCCATCTAAAAGCTTATTATCAAGTATTTCGCGACCGGCAGCCATTGCTCCAGAGGAGACAATGACCACTTGCACGCCATTTTCGTGCAGTTGCGCAATTTGATGCACAAACTCAAGGATATGCCGTCTTGACAACTTCTTGGTATGATGAGTTAGGGAACTAGTACCAAATTTTATAACGATTTTCTGATATTTATTCATTTTTTTATCATTCTATTTTCTTTTTTGCTTGCTTCCTTGTTATAACTCATTAAATCATTTTGTTAAATCCTAAGTTGTCCTTGTATTTTCTAGTTGGAATTTGATAATGTTCTCACCTTTAGCAATAGATGATCCCCTGAATTAAAGGGCGCGGCGAAGCCGACGCACTCCAGGGGCTTCGCCAAAGGCATACGAACTATTTTCTTCTTATTTTCTGTCAGCCTCATACTGGTGACATTCTACTTTTGTGTAAGGTGATGACTTAACCCAAGGACTTGAGATGCCCCTTACTATCGAACGAATTCGGTCCAAAACCATTACAATTGGCATCGTCGGCCTGGGTTATGTCGGCTTCCCCTTAGCTTTAGTGTTTGCTGAAGCAAATATTTCGGTAATCGGATTTGATATTGACCTTGCAAAAATTGATGCCATTAACTCCGGCAATAGCTACATCCAACATATTAATCATGCGCGCTTACTCTCTGCCAGAGCATCAGGAAACTTAACAGCTACTAACGACTTTCAAAATATTAAAGCATGCGATGCGGTCATCATCTGCGTGCCCACACCTATAGACCACCATCTTGAACCTGACTTGCGTTACATCATTCAAACTACCGAAGCTATTGCCCCGCACTTACAGCCTCATACACTTGTTTCCTTGGAAAGCACTACATGGCCGGGCACAACTGAAGAAGTTGTGCAACCTATCATCGAAACGAAGGGGAAAATAGTTCTTGGAAAAGATCTATATCTATGTTTTAGTCCTGAGCGTGAAGACCCTGGCAACAAAGCATACCATACAAAAAACATCCCTAAACTGATTGGGGGAGCGAATCCCGAAAGTCTCCATTTAGGCGTGGCGCTCTATAATTTGGCTATCGAGCAAGTCGTGGCCCTTAGTAGTACGCGTGTAGCCGAAACGGCAAAACTTTTTGAAAACATTTTTCGCAGCGTTAATATTGCTTTAGTCAATGAACTTAAAATCATCTGCGAGCCCATGGGCATTGATG
>JACDGH010000295.1 GCA_013815395.1 Parachlamydiaceae bacterium | reverse complement strand
TTTTTTGACGACGTACTCGATCTGTCCATCGCAGAAGTCTGTGGGGTGAGGATCCTCATTCACCGCAAAGCCAATCCTCTCTTTACTGATTACTGTGTAAGGAACAAGTTGGCGGATTACCTCACGGCGGGCGAAGGCGGTCAGTACGCGGTGCGCGAAGCCTGCGAGCTGCTCACCGGCCTCAATGGCAATTTCGATCAGGTTATTCGTCAGCGCACACATTATTCAGTCGAATATAAGAACTACATCACGCAGCGCCGCCTCGTAAAAACCCGGTTCTTCACCGTAAAAGAAAATGTGGTGGAAGCGGTAGATCTGGATCCAATAAACTAGCAAGCCCAGCCGAAACTTTGGCACAGAATGACCGTGACATGTCAGGCGAAAGGTTAAAATGTAGAAGTGGTTTCGTCCGATAGCTATCGGACAGGCTCAACCACCCGGCTAAGTCAGGAAGAGGGTCAAAATGTCGAACCAAGCTCTACGAAGATATGTTAAAAATAGTTCGGCTAAAAGAAATATTTGATTGATAAGTGGATAGCCTCCGTAAAGAATACGTATTTTACGTAAAGAGCTTCCCAAAAATCTTAATCTTAATTATTTTAGCTAGGAAAGTAATTCACTGTTAAACATCTTCTTCTTGTTTTTTATGGTTGGCTATTACATCATCTATATCATTTGAGAATGTTGTCCAGCTTCTTGTTCTGCTCGCTATCTTTTTTAATTCTTCCATAGTTGCCCCCAGCTTCTTGCTATTTCAAGCCACTCCATAGTTAAATTTAAATCATAATACGCAAGTCTATTGTTTAATATTCCCCTGACGTAATAAAAATGCTTAAGGATGGTAATGAGAGAGGTGGCTTAAATCGCACGGACAAATATGCTTATTGGATGAATTACCTATGAATGTAAAGTACACTCCCGGTGCAAGTAACGACCATGAATTCCTCAAACATTTAATTTTAGAGAAAGACGACATTGCCATATTCGATAAGGCTTATGTGAATTATAATCAATACGCTAAATGGAATAAGGAAGGTGTTTATTTTGTAACACGTGAAAAAGATAACGCAAAAAGCATATCCTTATTAGAGCGCGATTTGCCAAATGATAAAGACTTTGAGATCTTATTAGATGAAGAAGTTATTGAGACCTATAAAGACGAACAGAATCGGGTTCAAAAAATGCTGTTAAGGCGCGTGGTAATATGGAGCGACAATCATAACGCAAAAATAGTATTGCTTACCAATATTTTTTATTTAGATGCAAGTCAGATAAGTATGCTCTACCGTAAACGCTGGCGCATAGAACTACTCTTTAAACAACTCAAACAAAACTTTCCTCTTAAATATTTTTTGGGCGACAATGAAAATGCAATACAAATATGGTGCTGTTTGATCGTTAACTTATTGATAACAGTTATCAAATTAAAAACCGCCAATAAAAAAATGTCTTTTGCTTTAACAGTAAGTATTATCAGGCAACATCTGATGAGCTACATCAATATCTTTGAATACCTGAAATATCCTCAGGATTAAGAGCTGAGTTTAAAAAATCATACCCATTTAGGAAAAAATACAACATACAAAGCGATTTGTTTTTTAACACAGGGTAATTTTAATGGGGGGCTGGCATATCTATATGAAAAACAAATGTCAATAAAATCAATGCTTGTAGACTAGAATATTACCATTTTCGAATCTTTCCGTCCGCTAATGTTAAAGTTCTATGGATAAAATAAAAACGTTAAAAACATGCCTTGATCAAACTCCCTAGTATTTTGTACATTTATACTACAACAAAATGAAAATGATCTAAATTATTTTGCCCATGAACAAACAAATACTTACCCTCGCAACTGCACTATTACTTGCAGCAACAACTGTAGCCCAAACAACTCCTACAGCTATAGGGGCTAAACTCCCCCCAGACTTTAAACAACAAAGCACAGGTATTGCCTTTACCGAAAACAAAGGTCAGGTGCACGACCAGAATTACAAACCCCGCCCTGATGTGTTGTACGGTATTATGACAGGCAATATGGCCGTGCATATAAAAAATAACGGCGTGAGTTATCAGTTATATAGATTTGACAGTAGGAAATCCGTTTCTTCTGTGTCTTCCCTGAGCGGAGTCGACGGGGAGGAAGCAAAATTCGGAGCAAACGAAAACATTCCTTCGGCAGGCTCAGGACATGAGCCCTTAACAAGTCCTCGTCAGGCTGAGCCTCTTCAAGTCTATCGCATCGACTTAACCTGGCTCAACCATAATCCAAATTTCACCCAAACACAAGATGAAACCCTACCCGGTTGCAGCAATTATTATTTAGAGAATTGCCCCAATGGTGCATTACATGTAAAAAGTTACACGGGTGTAACCTTACATAATTTATACAAAGGCATTAACTTACATTACTACGAAAAAAACAACGAGTTAAAACACGATTACATTGTTGCTGCGCACACAGATTACAAACAAATACAAATTCAGATAAAAGGCGCCGATATAAGCATAAATAAAGATGGCTCTTTAATCTTAACTACCCCACTGGGCAAGGTACAAGAAGGCGCGCCCCTAGTGTATCAAAATGGCAAACAGCTAAAAGCCAAATGGATTATAACCAACACTGAGCAGCTTGCCCTGAGCCCGTCGAAGGGAAGTGATCAGCCTGCCCTTGAGCCGATAGCTATCGGCTTGTCGAAGGGAAGTATAAGTAGTCACACTGAGCAGCCTGCCCTGAGCTCGTCGAAGGGAAGTGTGAGTTTTGACATAGAAAACTACAACCCCAACTACGAATTAATCATTGACCCCGTAACCCGCATCTGGGGTACTTATTATGGAGAAACAGGAGATGATTTGGGTTATTCCTGCACCACCGATGCCAGTGGAAATGTTTACATGGCAGGTATAACAACTTCCACTGCCAGCACGATAATTGCGACAATTGGAAGTCATCAGTCAGTTTTTGGGGGACCGTATGATGCGTTTTTGGTAAAATTTAATGCAAGCGGAGTCAGACAATGGGCGACCTATTATGGCGGAGCCGGTGATGACAGAGCATATTCCTGCGCCACCGATGCCAGCGGCAATGTGTATTTAG
>JACDGH010000294.1 GCA_013815395.1 Parachlamydiaceae bacterium | reverse complement strand
CCTAAAATCACCGCGGCATCTAGGATGATATAAAACGCTACTAGCGCAAAAATACAGCCAGCGTAAATGAAAAATAAGGGGGTATTCCGACTAAACCGCGTGCAAAAAGGGGCAGGGGCAAGGACAGACAATAGGCATAGCCAGGGAAAAGCTAATTTATAATAGTATAGGGTCAGTATTTGGGCTTCTTTTTGACTGTGTGCATGGCCCGGCTTTGGTAATTTTTCTTTAAGAGCTGTGATCGACAATTCACTTGGGGTAGATACCGTCTCAAGAAGCGTCTTCTTATCAAATTGCATTTTATCGAAGATTTTATCATCGAAAGACTCAGTGAGAAGTAAATTGCCGTCTTGATTGCGCTGGAGATGTTCGACAAATTCTCCCAAAGGTTTGACTGTATAAGGGGATAGATATTTGATCCGGTAAATGTCATCAATATTGCGAATCCAATAAGCATCGTAGAAACGTTGTGAAGCTGTTTCGTAGCGTTGAAAGACTATTGAAGAGCCATCTTTTAAAGCGATTTGTTGAATGATGGCATGTTTATATTTCCTTTGCTTTTTCTTAGCGCGCGATTCACCTAGTTGGTTGTGGTTTTTGACAGCGTAAGGCTGAAGTATTTCAGTATTAAAGTAGATCAATGAGGTGCATAGAAGAGCGAAAGCTATAAAAGGCTTCATTAGCTTTTTAAGAGGAATTCCGCTGGCCATTAAGGCTACGAGCTCATTGTTGGCATTGCATGTTGAGACCGTCTTGATGAAAGCAATTAAAATCGCAAATGGTACTAACACATCCATGCGTGTGATGAATTCATAACCATAGAAACGCGCGATATCCATAACGCTAAAGTGATGGTGCTTGAAGCTACCGGCATGGTTGGAATAGTCGATCAATGTATATAATGCATAAAAGCCGAAGAGAAATAGCACGAAGATTAGGGTCATTTGTCGCAGAAAATAACGTTCCCAGATTTTTGTCAGAAACATGCCAACCACCCTTTTTTTACGATTTCTAGACTAATGAGGGCTTTATTCCAAGCCATGATTAATCCTCTTAAGCATCCATAAAGAAGCGGCTATGATAATGACATGCGGAAGAATATAGAGCATACTACCTAAGATTAAATTGTAATCAGCTTCCTTAGCTCCAAAAAAAGCGATGAGGAACATTGCCCCTAAAAGAACAACATAGATGATGCCGCGGTTTGAACTATTTCTGCTGATATTAATGCCAAAAGCAATACCCATTAAAGTAAAGCTAAAGACACTGATAGCAATCGAAATGCGGCGGATAATCTCGAGGTAGCAACGATGACACGTTTGTAATGATTGTTTTATTTTTACATTATCCGAAAGTACACTTAAGCGAACTTCTTTTAAAATTTGACTTTCATTATGAAGCTTTGCCATCAGGAGAGGGAGGCTAAGGTGGTCATTGTTAAGAATCCAAATTTTATTTGCAAGCATCTGCGAAAAATCTTTAAGCCCCGTGGTGGCTTCATTAATATTTTCCAGCATAATGTTTTCTCGAAATTCATCTTTCTTAGCTTTAAGACTTGTCAGCAAGCTGACTTGATGTCCAACAAAAGAAATGGGTGAGGCTTGCAGTTTTTTAGCAACCATTAAGTTAAGGCGATCATGATGTGTATTCCTGGAGATTAAAACAATATCCTGTGCCATTTCCCCTATTTTTGAAGGGCCCAAAGTGTCAAAATAAAATCCTTTAGTCAGCATTAAATGCTTACTTTGCAGCACAATCAAAGGATTAATCGACCGCAGCTGGGTTTTTATTAAGCCCGCATTTAAATGTGAAGTGGTAGATAATTCTGATACTATGTAGAAATTTAAGGCCGAAAGAAATAATGCAGCACTAAGAATAGGCATCAGTATATCTCGCAGCGAGAATCCGCAGGCCCGCATCGCCATTAATTCATGCGATTTAGAAAGTCCTTGTACAAGTAGTATAGCAGAAATTAATGCAGAAGTTGGAAGAGCAATAGGTAAAATATAGGGCACTTGCTGAAGAGTAAACCATAAAATATTGAAGCCTTCTGGTCCAAGTGTGGCAAAGTGCGCAATTTCATCCAGACGCATTGTCATCAAGATCACTACGAAAGCTACTGCACAAAGGGTGAATACCTTTAAAAATTGATAAAGTAGATAGCGCCAAAGTAGGGGCATTTAAACCTATAGTTTGTTAACAGGACGCTTAAGATGATTTCATGAATTGAAGGGCGCGGCAGAGCCGACGCACTCCAGGGGCTCCGCTAAAAACATATTATCTATCTCTTTCTATTTTTTGTCAGTCCCGAAGAGGTAATATAATATTTTTGTGTCTTTTATGCTAGGTGAGATTATAACTTAATTCCAAGCTTTTCGCAAACATTTGTTGTACATTTATTGGATTTTGAACTCATACATTAATTGAGTTAACAAATGTTTGCGGAAAGTTTGAAAAAATGCTAGGATGCGTTAGGTATAATCCGAGATGTGATATTTTAGTGTGTAAAGGTTAGTATCATGAAAAAAATTTGGTTTATCGTGCTTAAAGAGAAAAAGGAAGGTCCTTTTTCTATAATTGAGCTTAAACGAGACATTCGCATCACCCCCGATACTTTGGTTTGGAAAGAAGGATTTTCAAACTGGAAAAAGATGCGTGAGGTGGAAGAGCTTAAAGAAGTTTTTAGTGATGAAAATGAAAATCCTAAAAAAACAGACGATTTGATTGATAAACCCTGTTTGATCATTACTCCTCAAGATGAAATAATTTTAGATCTCCAAAAAGAACCTCCTTATCTTTTATGGATTCTTATCGTCTTGCTTTTGCTCCTTTATGTGACCTTTCAATTTTTTTGGGTGCGATGAATCATTCTTTGGAACAACATGTTGCTAATTTTTTAAATGCACATTGGGACCAAAGTCGCGGCTTACTTCTAGCGTTTTCTGGTGGGCCGGACTCTCTAACTTTACTGCACTTACTGCTTTCATTTTGCAAGCATCGATCATTAACTTTAGCCCTAGCTCATGTGGATCACGGATGGCGGCAAGAGGGGAAGGAAGAGGCTCGGCAGATTGCTGAAATGGCACAACACTCCGGACTAACCC
>JACDGH010000293.1 GCA_013815395.1 Parachlamydiaceae bacterium | reverse complement strand
ACATTTATGCATATTTTCCACACCTTTTAGCATAATTAAATTGTGTGCATTTTTTAATCGCACCCACTAGACAAAGTTAACTTTACATTTTTTACGACATTCTTTTATGTTCGTTATCTAAATGAAGAGGTTAGCTTCATTCAAACAGGCAATTTTATGCAACATTTTCCTACGGAAGCAGTATGCCAAAACGACTTTTAATTAATAAAATTATATTTTTTGCAATGGTAAGCTGCATTATCATTCCGGTATTTTCTTCTCCGGATCTAACAATTGTGGGCTTTTTTGAAGCGGAAGGGGGGATAGGAAAAGTGCCGATTACTATTCTTGAGGCCTTAGGGGATGAAATTTCAACAAATTTTGTAAGTACACTACCGCAGCCAAATATTGGAAATGAACTTACTCCAAGAGCCATAGCATGTATGAACAATATTGATCATGAAGATGGCAAAGTAGCAATGCTCACAGAATTAATATGGAACAAATGGACCAAACCAGCTGATAAAATGCCAAAGAATAGCATTGTAAAACTTGCATATTCCATGCTTGAAACCACGCAGATCCCTTCTAAATGGGTAACAATTTTAAATGAAGAATTTGATGCAGTGGTTGTTCCTGACATCTATGTTTCTAAATTGTATCAACACTGTGGTGTAACCATCCCGATATTTGTCATACCGCTGCCAATGATTTTAGAACCCTACTATGCCCGAGTACTACATGAAGAAACTCCTTCTACACCATTTGTATTTGCAGATACGTCAGCAAATAAAAATCCCATCCCCTTAATTAAAGCATTCGCAAAAGCCTTTAAGAATGATCCAAATGTTCTTTTATTACTACGTGCAAGCAGCCTTAATCGCGCTCCTATTAAAAAAGCTATTAAAAAATATAAGTTAACAACAGTGATTATTGAAGATGGAAAACTCCCCTTGTCAAAATTTATAGATTGCTTGTTAGCTTGTGATTGTTTCATTAATCTCTCGCATGGAGAAGGTTTCTCTTATATTCCTAGAGAATGTTTAGCCCTTGGCTTACCTGTGATCATCACTAATAATACAGCTTCGGGTACTATTTGTGAATCAACATTTGTTAGGGCTATTCCCAGCACAATTAAAGTGCCTGCAAGCCCACATTATGCTAATCTCTTTGTAGAGAGTTGCGGTGAGCAATTTGACTGCCATGTTGAAGATGTTGTGAGTGCACTCAAAGATGTTTATAAACATTATCCGGTCCACATAGAAAAAGCAAAAAAAGGTCGTGAATGGGTCAGACAATATGATTGTAAAAACCCAAAACTTCAAGCTCGTTATCGCACATTAATCAAGCCTAAAAAAATTATCCTCGGGACTGAGAACTTAGTGACAGAAGAAGCCCTTATCACTGACTCTTACGAGTTATATCAAAAATATTTGGAGGTTTTAAAACTTTAGTGGTATAGTTAATTCTAGGGGTTCTGAAGGATTGCCCTAATCACTTTTTTTGATTTTTTTCATAGTAGTAAATCCCTTTTTTGAAAGGACTTTGCATTTTATTGTCTTTAATAACTATATGACCTTTGACTCAAAATTTTGTTAAGGATAAAAGAATGATTTTCAAAAAAATTATATTATTTTTATTGTTATTTAAGCTCCAACTTTATGGTCAAAATACCCCAATTGCCATAAGTCTTGGAACTGTGTGCCCGGTAGCTTATGTATTAAGAGCTCAAAATATTCGAACAGTTGCATATCCCTTTGATTGGGTGGTTGTTCCCTTTGATGGACTCTACCAAACACTTGAAAAAGATTTTTCAAATTTTTTCCAAAAAAAAAATCTTACAATGTATGTCGGGCCTGAATTTGATGGAATCATTGATGTTGAAAGTAATTTTGTATTTTTTCACGATTTTCCCATTTTAAATCGAATACGTAAAGATGATGTTGAATCTGGTAAAATACCCTCAAATTTTATGGATTTTTACGACGAGGTTTACGACAAATATCTAAGAAGAATTTACAGGTTTAGTAATGCTTTAAATTCTTTTGAAAAAGTTATATTAATAAGATACTTAGCAACTAAGAATGAAGCAATTTTGCTGAGAGATCTTTTTTTATCAAAATATCCTCTATTGGATTTTATTTTAGTAATCATCAATGATGATGTAGAAAATAGAATTTATTGGGATGAAAATCTGATTTTAAATTATTATATGCCTCCAGCAAACCTATGGAATTCCAATTCTGAAGATTGGTTAAATATTTTCTATGAAACAAAATTATTGCAACCCCAATAAGTTAAATTTATTAATTTTTTATGATGCATTAGCCTTCCAAAATCATCCACGTGCTAAATGCGTCAAAGTGGAATCAACTGTCACGAGCCAAACTAATTTTGCTAAGTAAAATCTCAGTGAAGAGATGATTTATCTCTATTTTTATTAGGTTTTGATAAAATATAGTGAACTGCAAAGTTTTAAAAAAAATTTAAGAGGACTAACTTTGAAAATATTTACAATCCCAACAAAAATGCATTTTATAAAAATTATTTGTTTCTACATTCTTATTTGCCAATCAAATATTTCCCTTTGCTACGCTACTTTAATTAAGGAAAATTCCAACATGCACATGCAAACTCTTTTTGAAGAAGCTAAACAAGATAGTGAAGCATTTTGGAATAAACAGGCTAATTGCTTGGAGTGGTTTCAACCTTGGGCAAAAGTATTGGAGTGGGATCCTCCTTATGCCAAATGGTTTATCGAAGGTAAACTCAATCCTTGTTATAATTGCTTAGATCGCCATCTTAAGACTGACACTAAAGATAAAATAGCTATTTTATGGGAAGGTGAACGCGGCGAATCTGTAACTTTGACATACACCCAACTATCCGAACTTGTAAATCGCTTTAGCAATGTACTTAAATTGAAAGGAGTTAAAAAAGGCGATCGCGTTGCCATTTATATGCCTATGATCCCCGAAGCTGTCATTGCTATGCTTAGCTTTGCACGCATCGGAGCTATTCACACTGTTATTTTTGGCGGATTTTCATCAGACGCTTTAAAGGATCGAATTTTAGATGCTGAAGTCAACCTTGTGATTACGGCCGATGGAGGATTTCGTCGAGGCTC
>JACDGH010000292.1 GCA_013815395.1 Parachlamydiaceae bacterium | reverse complement strand
CTTTTAGCGTTTGATGCAGATCGAGAAAGTAATTAAGGAAAGGCACTTCTTTGGCAGGCAGTGTTTCCAAAAGTAAATCGAACTTCGCTTGAGGATTTAAATTTGACCCCGATATTTTTGGAAAAAAGAGAGTAAACCAAGTAGGTAACATTTTGGTGGTTTCAAGTTTCGCAATCACCTGTTTGAACTGCCTTACCTGTGCCTGAGTGATTTTCCCTGATTGGACCAGCGGTTCCAGGTCCTTTAATAAGGCTCTCCAATCCGTTTCAGTGGCAGAAATAACACCCTGATGCCCAAGCATTAGAAGATCCGCAAAGTGAGCCGGATGTGTAAGAGCTTTCTGATAATCGATTAGAATTTTAAGGTCTTTATGAAGAGGCACAATATCGACCGCGCTATAACGTCCCAAACTTTTTCCAGCTTGAGGAATATTGAATAATAGATTTTCAATGACTTTGACGTGAAAAAGGGGTCGCAATCTATCCTGAAAGTTTGTAGCAAATACCGCTTCCGCTTCATCAAAGGCCCCTTCTATTTTTTTAATAAGTTGGGTGGTAATGGCAGCTCCTTGCCATAATTGAAGAGGCACAAATTGCATCTCCTGCAAATGGGCATTGAGCTCCAGCTCCCGTTCTTTTACATTTTGAAGCCATCCACTCTGGCGCAATTCTCTAAGTTTGGCTGCAGCCACTTCTTGGGTGGCGGCGCTTTTAATCTCGAGGATGAGATCTTTAATTTCTTGAGGAACATCTTGTCCTTCTTGACGAATGGGGAGGGTGGCTGCAAGAGGTAAGGAAATGGCGATTTTTGCAGGATGAACGGCAAAACCTTTGGAAATATAATCATCAAGGGAACTAAGGCGCCTATCCCAAAGGTTAAGGGTGCCTCGTTGCACATCCACCGCAATAAGATGATTATTATCAACCTTGTTTAAAAGCTCTTGAATTCCTTGGGGGATGACCAAACAAGGGATTCCTAGTCCGCTGAAATTGACGACGGGATGGGAATTATCAGGCTCAGGTTGTGAAACAACGACAACTTTATAGGCTTTTTTGGGGAAGGCATCTTCAGCGTCTTTAAGAGTAGGGGCAAACAAGATTTCTTCCGGATTTTCGATCGCTACCACAGAACCTTTCCCAGGTACAATGACTTCCCCTTGGATTTTTTGCGTAATCGAATTTTCTGAAAGGGCAGCAATTTTTTTTAAATCAACGTAAGTTGGCAAAAGATCGGGTCGATTAACTGGCCTGGCCTGCACGGGAAAGATCGTTTTTCCTTTGATGACAATTTCCATGTCCGTAGGATGATTGTCAAAAAACTTTTCGCCGATCACACCCCATAAATAGAGTCGATGCAAAAGAGTTTCATCAAGAACCGGGCTGTTTTGCATGGAAGGAAGATTGGGAACTTTCTTTAATTGAATTCCATCTGAAGTGAGGACAGGAGCTAATCTTTCAGGTTTGTCCTTATTATCATAAAGGATATATAATTTATCAGGATGTGCTTCAGATATGAGAAGCAAAACCATATCCGTACCAATTCCTTGATTACCCACCACGCCTTCCCCATGTCCATAAGTGGCGCTGATTCGCATGACGCGGAATTTTTCTCCGGCGACATACAAAGGCTCGGAACTGAATAAAACGAGAGAAATAGGAATTTCTCCAGGCACAGAAGAACCACCAATGGGTTCCCCGATCAATTCCTGAGCGGTTACAGCCATTTTCAATCTTGATGTAAATGGATTCAATTTGGCATTGATCCTATTCTGCAGTGATGAATAGCCGAAATAAGAACGGACTACATCCCCCATGGCTTTTGAAAGGGCTAACATAGTTGGAGAAACATAATTGCGGCTGACATTCCCCCCGGCATTAGCGGTTTCCCGAGAATCCTCTGAACCTGTGCTTCTGACCATTAAATAGTTGTTGTTGTTTTTTATGGTCTCTAACCATTCCCGAAAATCAGCCGGGATCAATTCCTGAAAAAGAGCTTCATTCTCTCCGGCGGCTTTAAAAGCTTTTTCGATCATTTGATCAATGGCTTGAAGGTGCTGTTTAGCAGCCGGCTCCTCCAAAAATGGTGTGGTTCCTTTGTAATTGGCATAAAGGTTGCCCAGATTAGTCCATTCTTCGAATAATTCAGGCACAAGCTTTTTTAAAAATTGTTCCACGCGATCACTTTGAACACCATGGGGAACAGGCACAACGATCCCAGAAAGTTTTAATCCTTCAACGAGTTGGGCCTGCTTGATCAAATTCAGATGCTTGGTACCACATTTGGCAGCATCTTGATCTTCTAGAGAAAGAAACTGTCGAGCTTCGTGCATTAGGCGAGCAATGGATTGCTCAAGTCCGGCAATTTCATAACTTTGAGCAACAACCTGATGAGGCCATTCGGGCAATGCAGAAAATGAAGAAGTACTGCTAAGTGCTTGCGCAGCTAAAGCAATTTCCTGTCGAAGCTCTTTTATTTGCACGCTTCCCAATGGCTCACGCGTATGCACAACCACATCCGCCTTTGCCATAGGTTCGGTTAATCTGGCGCTATTTACAGGCTCTATCTTATGTAGGCCTTTTTTTAAAGCATCAACTTGATGTTCACTATTTAGCGCAGCGAGACCATTTTGGAGCGGGGATCCTAGACAGTAGAGCGCAGCCATTGTAAGATTTTTAAGATTATTAAGTTGCCAATGAGAAGGCGCGATTTCTACACTAGTTTCGAAGTTAAGCTGTTGAAAATGCCAACCGCTAAGAGGTTGCATGATTTCTTCGATTGAGGGCATCTTTTTATGCTGCATTTCAGTTTCAAGCTGTTGCCTCAAATCAAGATAGGACTTTAATTGAATTGTCGTTTGAATTTCATTAATTCCAGAGCATAGGCGATTTAAAACCTCTTCAGTTGCCTTGGCAGGATTGAATTTTAGGCTATGTTCTAATCGAGTTGCGATTTGGGATAACGGCGCAGCCATTTTAGCAAGGAAGTTGGTATCTAATGAGCCATTACCACTTAAGATAGTTTGGCAAAGAGTATGGATTTTTTTGCAATCTTCAGTGAAAACAGGAAGCCAATAAAATAATTGAATTTCTGTAAGTTGCTGAGAGGTAGTAGCC
>JACDGH010000034.1 GCA_013815395.1 Parachlamydiaceae bacterium | reverse complement strand
CCTTAATAATGTCTTCCAGAACATCCCACACTTCAGGGGCATGACGTTGGATCATCTTTTTAGCTGAACGAATAGTATACACGTAGCCAAGATCTTTGAGGCGTTTAACAATAAATGGCTCAAACAGCTCAAGAGCCATTAATTTAGGAAGACCACACTGATTGAATTTAAGCTCTGGACCAACAATAATAACGGAACGTCCAGAATAGTCAACACGTTTACCCAATAAGTTTTGACGGAAACGTCCTTGTTTACCTTTCAACATTTCAGAAAGGGACTTCAAGGGACGATTACCCGCTCCCATTACAGGATGACCATGCCGGCCATTGTCAAACAACGCATCAACGGCTTCTTGGAGCATACGCTTTTCATTGCGGATGATCACTTCAGGTGTCTTTAACTTCAAAATCGCTTTCAAACGATTATTTCTGTTGATCACGCGTCGATAAAGGTCATTCAAATCGGAAGTAGCAAAACGGCCACCATCAAGAGGCACAAGAGGACGTAAATCTGGTGGGATGACAGGAACACAAGACATCACCATCCAATCAGGCTTATTCGTCGAAGAAGTGAAGCTCTCGATAATTTTCAAGCGTTTAGCAAGCTTCATACGAGCTTGCATCGACTTGGTTTTGCGAAGCTTTTCTTTAAGATCCACTAACATCGAATGTAAATCTTCAATAGCCAGTAAATCTCTAATTGCTTCACCACCCATCTTGGCAACAAAACCATCACGACCCCATTTCTCTTGAGCTTCGCGATACTCGACATCATTCAATAATTGTTTCTTTTCAAGGTCAGTATTACCAGGTTCAATAACGACGTATTCTTCGTAATAAATGACTCTTTCGAGGTCTGTAGAAGACATGCCAAGAACATTTCCAATACGGGAAGGCATTGTCTTAAAGAACCAAATATGAACGACAGGCACAGCCAATTCGATATGGGCCATTCGTTCGCGCCGTACCTTCGACAAAGTGACTTCAACACCGCAACGATCGCAAACAATACCTTTATGTTTGATTTTCTTATATTTACCGCAAGCACATTCCCAATCACGAGTAGGACCGAAAATCTTTTCACAGAAAAGACCACCTTTTTCCGGCTTAAACGTGCGGTAATTGATTGTTTCAGGCTTTTTAATTTCGCCTCGCGACCATTTATTGCGGATGACGTCATCAGACGCAATTTTGATTGTCAACTTATCAAACTGCGTATCTTGATTAAATTCTGACATGCCTGTCCCCTACCTTAATTATTACAAATAAATCGACTCTTTCGCGCGACACCAAATTACTTTCCAACGACTTGTTCCGTTCTCACATCTAAGCAAAGACCTTGCATTTCTTTGATTAAGACGTTGAATGATTCCGGTGTTCCCGATTTAAGCAGATTGTCACCTTTGACAATCGACTCGTAAATACGAGTGCGTCCTGAGACGTCATCAGATTTTACTGTTAACAGTTCTTGTAGCAAGTGCGCTGCGCCATAAGCTTCGGCCGCCCACACTTCCATCTCACCAAAACGCTGACCACCCATCTGTGCTTTACCACCCAACGGCTGTTGAGTAACCAGAGAATAAGGGCCAACAGCACGAGCGTGGATCTTATCAGCTACAAGGTGACTAAGTTTTAAGAGGTAAATGTAACCCACAACAACAGCATTATCAAAGCGATCGCCTGTGCAACCATCATACAAGTAGAACTTACCGTCTTCTGGTAGTCCTTGCTCCTTCATCATCTTCCAAATAACGTCTTCAGGAAATCCTTCGAAGACAGGTGCTTGCACGTAAATTCCAGCGCATTTTGCTGCAAAACCCAAGTGAGTTTCAAAGAGCTGTCCCATATTCATACGAGAAGGCACGCCCAATGGATTAAGAATGACTTCAATAGGTTGGCCACTCTTAAGATAAGGCATGTCAGCTTCTGGAACAATTTTGGATACAACCCCTTTATTACCGTGACGACCAGCCATTTTGTCGCCAACTTGCAACTTACGCTTAGAAGCTACATACACTTTAACTTGGCGAATAATGCCTGGGTCAAGATCTGTATCTCCTTTACGCATGAACTCAATTTCAGTCTTATATTGTGTTTCAATAGTTTGAAGGGCCACTTCATAGTCATGTAGCATTTGCTTAAGCGTATCATAAAGATCGTTAGCTGGCATAAGCAAATCTTCAACGTTCTCTTTCTCTAAGCTAACAAGAATTTCTTGTGTGATTAATTCGCCTTCTTCCAGAACAATTTCGGCAGTTTTACGATGCACGACAGTCGCTGGAGCTAATTCATTAAGTAAGAGAGCGCCAATTTTTTCATGACGTTCAGTGCGAGTTTCATTTTGTTTCGTTTTAAAATCACGCTGAATATCTTTAAGACGAGAAGCTTCTTCAACAAGCTCGTCATCTGTTTTAGAAAGACGATCACGGCGACTAAATACTTTCACGTCCATAACAATCCCTTCTGTACCAGGAGGAACCGTTAAGGAAGCATCTTTAACATCGGCAGCCTTCTCTCCGAAAATAGCACGTAAAAGACGCTCTTCCGGTGCTAATTCAGTTTCTGACTTAGGCGTGATTTTACCAACAAGAATATCACCCGGCTTAACTTCAGCACCAATGCGAATAATCCCATCGTCGCCAAGATTAACAAGTGATTCTTCAGCCACATTTGGAATATCGCGGGTAATTTCTTCCTTACCAAGCTTAGTATCTCGTGCAGTCAACTCAAATTCTTCAATGTATATTGAAGTAAATGCATCTTCACGCAATAATTTCTCAGAAATAATAATAGCATCTTCAAAGTTATAACCAAACCAAGGCATAAATGCGACAAGCACATTCTTACCTAAGGCCACTTCCCCTTTATCAGTAGCTGGGCCATCTGCGATCACATCGCCGGCCTTAATTTCATCACCAATATTGCATAAAGGCTGCTGATTTATACATGTGCCTGCATTAGATCTCAAAAACTTCTTCAAGGTATATGTTTTCTTTTCGAGACGATTGTCTTTATTAGAAACAACAATCTTAAATCCATCCACATACTCTACAACACCATCTTCTACAGCAATTACTACTGCGCCAGAATCGCGGGCAGAACGAGCTTCAAGACCCGTACCAACGAGCGGTGCATCCGGTTTCAATAATGGAACGGCTTGGCGTTGCATATTAGAACCCATCAACGCGCGGTTGGCGTCATCGTGCTCAAGGAAAGGAATTAATCCCGTAACAATCGAAACGAGTTGCTTAGGTGATACGTCCATGTGAGTGACTTGGCTAGAATCCACTTCAAACGGTTCACCATGATAGCGTGCCCAGCAGATTGAATCTCTAAACATGCCATAATCATCTAGTACGGCCGATGCCTGAGCAATCACACAACGCTCTTCTTGATCCGCTGTCATGTATTCGATTTCTTCAGTAACAACGTGGTCGCGAACAATGCGATAAGGTGTTTCAATAAATCCAAACTCGTTAATTTTTGCAAACGAGGATAGGGATGTGATCAAGCCAATGTTCGGGCCTTCTGGTGTTTCAATGGGGCAAATACGACCATAATGACTTGCATGAACGTCACGAACCTCAAAGCCAGCTCTATCGCGATTTAAACCGCCCGGTCCAAGAGATGACAATCGGCGTTTGTGGGTCAATTCCGCTATAGGATTTGTTTGATCCATAAACTGGGAAAGTTGTGATCTACCAAAAAAGTCTTTAAGAACGCCCGATAGCCCTTTTGCCGAAACAATTTTTCCTGGCGTCAAAGTGTCTGAAGTAAAATCAAATAAATTCATTCTTTCGCGAATGATTTTCTCCATACGCGCAAGGCCGATGCGGCATTGGTTTTGTATTAACTCACCTACTGATCGCACACGACGATTTCCTAAATGGTCAATATCATCCACCGATGTATCTTCTGCACCCTGTTTCAAGCGAATTAGGTATTTTAGAGCCCCAATGACGTCTTCTTTCGTTAGGGTAACAACTTTTAGAACATCATCATTGACTTCAACACCTAGCTTGGAATTAAGCTTATAACGCCCAACTCTACCTAAATTATAACGCTTAGGATCAAAGAATAAACGCATGATGGCAGAACGTGCGTTTGAAAGTGTAGCTGGTTCACCTGGACGAATTTTGCGATAAAAATCTTTCAATGCAGATTCGTAAGAATCGGTCGTATCTTTTGAAAGCATTTTGATAATCGGACTATTTTCATCAGCATCTTCAGCAATACGGATCCACTCAACACCTGAATCGACCATGCGTTTAAGCATAGCGGTTGTTAATTTTTCAGCTGCTTTACCAAAAACTAATCCGCTTTCTTCATCAACCACGTCTTGAGCAAGAATTTTACCAACAAGTTTAGCAAATTCTTTTTCAGATTTAATTTTTACTTTACGAGTGCTAAAGAATTCTTCGATGATATCGGAATTGGAAGAATATCCAAGCGCACGGATAAATGTTGTCGCCAAAATTTTACGACGTCTTTTTTTCCTGTCAATATATATATGAATAAGATCGTTTGTATCGAAAGCACCTTCTAACCAGCTACCACGATAAGGAATAATGCGGAAGGAATAAATGACACTGCCGCGCAAATGACGTTCTTGTTCGAAGCAAATACCAGGTGAACGATGCAGCTGAGATACAATTACTCGCTCTGCACCATTGATAATAAATGTTCCTTTTTCAGTCATTATGGGAATGGTGCCCATATAGACTTCTTCTTCTTTAATACCGGTTTCATCCGTCAATCGGAATTTAACTTTTAATGTCACATTGTAGGAGATACCACGGCGAATGCATTCTTCCGGAATATATTTTGGCACGCCTAAACTATATGACAAAAATTCTAGGATGGTCTTTTCATCATAAGATTTGATAGGAAAGATTTCAGTGAACACCTCTTGCAAGCCAAAGTTTTCCCTTTCATCTGGAAACTTATTCGCTTGTAAAAACTGATTGTATGACTTGATTTGAATCTCAATAAGATTCGGTAAGTCGATAATCTCTTTCTTTTCAACGAAACTGACGCGGCGCGGCGGTCTTTTCAACATTGTGAAGGACTCCCTGTATGGCTTGAAGAGTAATATTATATGAAAAACGCAATCCCAGGGCAAATAGTTTTACTACTTGCCCTGGGTCGTAAAGTTACCTAAAAACTATTAGCTTATAGGCCTTTCAATGTAACTTTAGCACCTGCAGCTTCAAGCTTCTTCTTTAGTTCATCAGCTTCAGCTTTCGGACTAGTTTCTTTCAAGACTTTTGGTGAAGCATCAACGAGATCTTTAGCTTCTTTTAAGCCAAGACCTGTGATTTCACGTACAATCTTGATGATTCCGATTTTCTTATCTGCTGGAGCTTCAGCTAAAGTGATTTGAAAATCTGATGCTTCAGCAGCAGCTGGAGCCGCAGCAGCGGCAACAGGAGCAGCAGCAACCGCAGCAGCAGCAGCTTTTACGCCCCACTTATCTTCTAAGGCAACTTTCAACTCAGACATTTCCAAAACGCTTAATGCGCTGAGAGCGTTTACTAATTCTTCCATTTTATTACTCACAGTACTACCTCAAATTGCTAAACTTGTGTTAAAAAATATTTATTGATCAGATTCTTCTTGAGTCAACTTGCATTTATTATCAAGGCAGTAAACCACGCTAGATAACAATGCATCCATAACCGCCAATGTTTGCGCCATAGGTGCTTCGAATGTGCTGAGCAATTGTGCACGCATTTCGTTTTTCCCTGGCAACTTAGATAATCTCTCAACATCGACAGCATTATATAACTGACCTTCAAAGCGACCACCAACAACTTCAATTGACTTTGCGTTTTCCGAACTGAATTTAAAGACAAGCTTTGTCATTTCAATCGGTTCGGCACCTGCATACACTAAACCGATGTGGCCCGGTAAAGCTTCTAAATCGAGTTCTACGCCCGCTGCTTTAGCCGCTTTAATTAAGATACGCTTACGCATGACTTCAACGTTTCCGCCAATTTTAGCCACTTGTCTGCGAAAATCATTAGCTTTATTGGCGCTTAGCTTGAGATAGCGCATAATGACAAATGAACCAAAATGATCAATCTGGTCTTTCACTTCATTCAGAAGGAGCTGCTTTTCTTGTCTCATATATCACTCCTTATGCTATATCCAGATCGCGAGAATCGATTTTAAGACCCGGCCCCATAGTCGAAGAAAGATGCATCAACTTGAGGTAGTGGCCTTTAGCAGTAGCCGGCTTTGCCCTTTGCACAGCAAGGAGAAACGCCGCAATATTTTCTACTAGCAAATCAGCTGCAAATGAGAGTTTACCTACGGCAACGTTGATCACACCGTGACGATCGAGTTTAAATTCGATTTTCCCTGCTTTCAACTCTTGTACGGCCTTAGTAACATCAGTAGTCACAGTGCCAGTCTTAGGGGTTGGCATCATGCCACGAGGACCTAATACTTTGCCGAGTTTACCTACATCGCGCATCATGTCGGGGGTGGCGATAACTGCATCGAAATCAGTCCATCCCGCATTTACTTTATCAAAAAGTTCATCGTTGCCCGCGTAGTCGGCTCCAGCAGCTAAGGCTTCCTTTATCTTATCCCCTCTTGCGAAGACGACAATTTTAAGGGTTTTTCCTGTGCCATTCGGTAATGACACGGTGCCGCGCACATGCTGATCTGATCTACGAGGGTCAACTCCTATTTTTAAAGAAATGTCTATTGACTGATCAAATTTGACAGCCGGACATTTCTTTAATATATCGATAGCTTCTTTGACGCTGTATGCTTTTAAGGCAATCAGGTCTTTTGCTATCTCCCGAGTTCTTTTACTTGGACGACCCATACGATTTTTTTCTGTTTTTTTAGTAATGTTACTGAAGCTTGCAACTCCAGCCAAATAGTTAAACAATGCTTGGCAGTTTGCTTATATATAATAAGCTCTGCTGTTGGATTGACAACTACTTGTGGTTTGTAGCGCTGCCGAATTCGACAGCGTTGATTTATTCTTCAATGAGATCGATACCCATCGAACGCGCTGTTCCCAAAATGATATTTGTCGCAGCTTCTAGATCATTTGCATTCATGTCTTGGATTTTATCTTCAGCAATTTTTCTGACTTGACTGCGTTTAATTTTGCCCACTTTATCGCGGTTTGGAATAGCAGAACCTTTTTCGATGCCAACAGCTTTTTTCAAGAGTTGAGCAACAGGAGGTTTCTTCATGATGAAAGTAAACGATTTATCAGCGTATACAGTAATCACTACAGGCAAAATATCGCCGATCATAGCTTGCGTCTTAGCATTAAAATCTTTACAGAACGCCATGATATTGACGCCTGCAGAACCTAATGCTGGACCTATTGGCGGGGCTGGATTTGCTTTTCCAGCTGGTATCTGCAACTTAATAATTTTAACAATTTTTTTAGACATAATCTCCTTTCTCACATAGGATGATTACGAATTCTCAATCTTAGAGGCGTTTATAGAAGAAATTGAATATCGTAACTATTTACTTAAAATTTTTTAAACACTTTCGATTTCTCCACTGATCTCTTCCACTTGTGTAAACTCTAAGTCGTCGACACGAGTTTCGCGACCGAAGATCGATACTAATACACTCAAGCGACCTTTTTCATGAAAAATGTCAGTAACTGTGCCCATAAAATTGACAAACACACCGTCGATTATTTTTACACGGTCGCCAACATTAAATTTATGCTTTTGTGTCACTTTTTGTTTTTTGTCTTCAAGATCACGTAGGATCTCGCCAACTTCATGCTCAGAGAGCGAAGTCGGTTTGTCACCGCCTAGAAAGTCAATTACCCCTGCAGTATTTTTTACATATTGCCATGACTCGTCGGTCAAGTTCATTTTTAGCAAGAGGTATCCAGGCCACAATCTTTTTTCTACAACTTTTTGCTGACCCTTCTTAACTTCCGATACATTTTCAATGGGCAGCAGAACCTTTTCAATAAGATCGCCAACGCCTTTCATTTCACGTTGCTCTTCAAGCGCTTTTTTCACTTTCTTTTCGTGTGTCGAAAGAACCTGTACTACATACCACTTATGCATTTATCCTCCGATCAAGCGCAATACAAACCCTAAACTAGCTAGACAAAGTTGAATGGCCAGATCCATTAGATAGATACCCATGCCAAACAAAAAAGTAGTTGCAACAACAATTTTTGTATAGGACACAAGCTCTTCAGAACTTGTCCAAGTGATTTTATTGAATTCCGACTTTACATCGCCTAAGAATCCTTTCCACTGTCCCGATCTAATCGAGGACTCGTTTGTATTTGCATTCGCCGGTGCTGCGAGCTGTGTTTTTTTTGTTTCCATTGTTTTCACTTCCACTGCCACTGTATCACCTCTTCTGAAGCGGGGCTTTTGCTGAATCGCGAGTATATATTATCCAACGAGTGCGGAGGGGATCGAACCCCCGACCGGCGGCTTTGGAGACCGCTGCTCTACCAGCTGAGCTACACACCCTAAAAAGGGCACGCTAGCGTGCCCTTTAATGTTTTTGTGTCAGCTACTAATTACTTAATGATCTCGGATACTGTACCAGCACCAATCGTACGACCACCTTCACGGATAGCAAAACGCATCCCTTTTTCCATAGCAATAGGAGCGATGAGCGTTACAGTGATTTCTACGTTATCACCAGGCATAACCATCTCAACCGTAGCAGGAAGTTCTACTGAACCTGTTACGTCTGTTGTTCGGAAGTAAAGTTGTGGACGATATCCAGTAAAGAATGGCTTATGGCGGCCACCTTCTTCTTTTGTCAATACGTAAATAGGACCTTTAAAAATTGTATGAGGTGTGCATGTACCAGGAGCTGCCAGAATCATTCCTCGCTCAATAATACCCTTATCAATACCACGCAGCAAGATACCAACGTTCTCACCTGCACGGGCTTCATCTAGGACTTTATTAAACATTTCAAGACCGGTAGCCACTGTATCAATTGTTGGTCCAAGACCTACAATTTGCAACTTATCACTCATTCTTACAACACCGCGCTCCACACGACCTGTGGCTACAGTTCCACGACCAGAGATCGAGAAAACGTCTTCAACAGGCATAAGGAACGGCTTATCAACTTCACGAGCTGGTGTTGGGATTTTTTCATCAACTGTTTTCATCAACAATTTAATTGCTTCGACATACTTTGGATCGCCGTCAAGAGCTTTTAATGCTGATCCACGGATGATTGGAGTATTCATGTACCCTTTAGATTCTAGCAATTCATGCAATTCAATTTCCACGTAATCGAGAAGCTCTTGATCTGATTCGCCGAGCATATCAACTTTGTTAAGAAATACAACAATTGCAGGCACTTGCATTTGGTGGGCTAAAAGGATGTGCTCACGTGTTTGCGGCATAGCACCATCTGTTGCAGCAACAACCAAGATTGCGCCGTCCATTTGAGCTGCACCAGTAATCATGTTTTTTACATAGTCAGCGTGTCCAGGGCAGTCGACGTGAGCATAGTGACGGCTCTCTGTTTCATACTCAACGTGTGTTGAGTTAATAGTGATTCCGCGTGCTTTTTCTTCTGGTGTATTATCAATCGATGCGTAATCGCGGTATTTTGCTCCGCCAGCTTCTGCTAACACTTTCGTGATTGCTGCAGTAAGCGTTGTCTTACCGTGGTCAACGTGCCCGATGGTACCAACGTTAACGTGAGGTTTTTTTCGTTGAAACGTTTCTTTAGCCATTTTAGTTTCTCCGTGTAGCTTCTAAAATATCAATTTTTGTTTGTTATATATATAATCTTCTGCCCAGAATAGGAATTGAACCTACGACCTTTTGCTTACCATGCAAGTGCTCTACCACTGAGCTATCTGGGCAATTTATTTTTTCCGTTGGTGCTAACAGACTTCACCGACTCGAAAGCTTATGAGTGTAGAAGGTAAGGGAAAAAAAATCAACACTATTTTGCAATTTTCTTCTTCTAACCAATTATCTCTGTCGGAAAATAATGCGCGCTTTTGTCAAATCATATGGTGACATCTCAACAGTAACGACATCACCCACCAAAACACGAATGTTTTTCATACGCATTTTGCCGCACAGATGGGCAAATACGACTAATCCGTTTTCAAGTTTAACTCTAAACGTCATGTTAGGAAGCAACTCTTCAACGTTGCCTTCAAGTTTTATAGTATCTTCTTTTGTCATTTTTATCGCAGTGTTTTATGGAGAGAAATGGACTTATAATGAATGTATAATAAGGTATCAGCTTTTGCATAAATGTCAAGAGAAAAATGTTCACTTACTCTAAAATAGCAAAAAATCTTTTTTTGGATAATGTTATAACACTCGAATCGGCCTCATATGATTACATATTAAGGTTAGGTTTCAAAAAATTGCCCTTTATTATACAATCATTTGCAGAGACACTTCTCGAACTATAAACTTAATTCCACTAACTTTAGGTGATACAATGACACTCGGAACACAATCCGCTACAGGACCCAATGAGACTCCATACTACGATATTGCTGCAGCATTAAATAATATGAACAGAAGTTGTTTTTCTAGTAATAAAAAAGATATTGTTTTAAAGGTCGATAAAGAGGCCTCTTCTGTCTTAAATGTCCAAGAAACAACGCCTTCTTGTGTTGATTCTCCCAAAAATATATATACGCAAGAAGAATTGGATGCTATGGATGAGCGTATGGAATCGATGATTATAAAATTTCTTTCTTCGCAAGTAAAAGACGATATCAAAGCACTCCATGGATCTTAAAATTGTACGAAGGGGTTTTGAAACCCCTTCGTACGCTAATTTTATTTTTTAAAATTAAAATTAATTTTTTTTAAAAATCATATATTCTATGAATGTTATCCCCAAAATCTTTAAAAATTGTTTGCAATTTGTTTACAGGCACAAGACAAGCCACAATTTTATTTTCTTCTGAAAAATAATTATGGCGATAATAGAGCTTTTGCACTCCAGCAACTTCTAATAGTTTACTGCCATTTTCGATTGAAAATTCGATTTCTAAAGCTGTCTGTCCGGCTATTTCGACAATTTCTACATCGTTTACGCTTAACTCTTTTAGCACCTCTGTCAAGCCTTTATAGCGGTTAACAATGATTCCTTTGTATGGATTCTTCTCTTCTTCGACTAAAGCTTTAACGTTTTTTTCACAGCCTTTCAATACATTTTCTTTTCCATTTGTATTGATAATTAAGCCTATTTCCCTGGCATCCGCATTATCTTGTCCTCCATAAAAAGCCTTAACACCAGAAGCGAAGAATTGCCTCCACAAGAGGTCTGCTGAGATAGCAACTGTGGTAGTAATATTTTTTATAGTTTGCCGATCAATCATTAGCTTTGACAAGCTTTGCTGTTCGAGGGATTTTCCAAAAGACGAACTTAAGACTTTAAAATAACCTTTGAGGTTTTGATAAAACGGATGTTCGTAAGAAGGGATAATTTCTAAAGAATTACTATACTTGTCTAACCACGCACCATAGTACTCAGAAGGTTTTTCCCAATGAGCATTTTTATGATGAGGCAAAAAATTACCTAAATTTGAAAGCCATTTACAGGGTATGTAAAGAGCGCTTTTTGCAATGTTCTGCACTCCAGTGGCAATTGTGATTGTAGAATTCATCAAAGTATAATCAGAAAATAATACTTCGCGAAATGAACTGTTTTTCAGTGCTGCTTGAAATGATTTTCTGAAGACTAGCAATGACTCCTTCGCATCTCTAGCATGGGGGTATTTTATAAAAAAATTCTTTTTATAAAAAGCGGCTTGGGCCATTTCCTGTTCAACATTTAACCATTCGACTTTTGTGAGGTGCGTTTGCTTACTATCTCGAAAATACATCTTTGTGGAAGATCTGCTTCTGCAAGCATTGATCATTTTCTCTCTAATATATCCAATATGCGCTTGTGCTTCATCTTGAAATGGCTTGTAAAACTTAATTAAGGCGTTTTGAGAAGCATCTCCTTCTCTAATGAGAGGTTCAGAAGCAACTTTAAAGCCAGCTTCTTGCGCAATCTGAATAAAATATGAAAGGGCTTGAAAGTTCCTTATTTCAGCTTCCTCATCATTCTCTGACACATCACTAAGGGCGTTAAAAAATCTGTGGGCTATGTCTGCAATAGCTTTATTTTCAGTCGTGTTCGCATCGTGATCACGCAGATAAAAAATTCCACCTGGCTCCAATATATCATAGATGGACTGGATAAACGATTTAAGGTTTTGGGGTTGGCAATGATGCGCTCCAGCAAACATTCCTACAACACTTATTGGAAAAGGAAAATTTTCTTTTTTTAAAGGGGCATCATCTCCATAGGGCACAAATACGTCATATGGTTTTGGATAGCCGCATTGTAGGATGTCGCTAACCCTTTCCTTATCGTTCACTAGTGCTGTTTTACCAGATATTCCCATTGCTTTGCAGACAGAAGCTCCCATGCGATAGGGTAAATTAATTTCAAGATAGCCTTTGCGTTGATATAAAGGATCTGAAATTAGCTCAATATTCTTAACTAAAGTTTCTTTTTCTTCTTTTAAGGCTTTTAATCCTGCTTTAACTTTCCAGAAAAACCCTCCTTTTGCTTCAGGAGCACGCCTGAGAAGTTCTCTATATACACCCATTCCATCGATTTCTTTAATTTGCATGACTTCAGTAAATATCTGATAAAATTTCTCTGTATTAACTTGCTGAAATACAACGTTTAAGAATTGTTTAATTTCATTTTTACAATGATTTTCCACAAATTTATATGTATCATAAGAAACGGAATTCATTAATTTGTCCTTTGTTTATCTATAATATTCGTTGTAGAGTTGATTCTCAAAAATAGATTGAGGGTCATAAATTTCTTTCATTTTCACAACTTCTTTGTACTGTGGATAACATTTTCTAAACTGATTTCTAGTGGGAAAATGCATATAGGGAAGGTAATATGTGCCTTTCATTTCTATGACTTTATCGACAACTTCCCTAACCCATTGTCTTGTTTTATCTACCTGTTCATTTTGTAAAAACTGTGTAAAAAATAGAACCACAGCAAAACGTTCCCCTTCTTTTGCATAGCCCAGTTTACTAAATTTGTCTTGCACAACGGGACGAATTGAACAGTTCAAAAGTTTCACTTCGTTTTTATCTAAAACAGTTCCAAGATATCGGATGAAATCAGCTAAATGTTCAGCTGGTAAAAAATACTCTTGAAGCCACTCTGTCGTTGATACGCTGTGATTATTAAAAGTTGCTTCAATAGGTGGACGCATAATTTCATTTCGCATGGCTTTTTTTAAAGTTAAGATATCTTTGCTTTCATGACTCCACCAGAAACTAACTATTGATGGAAAATGCCTTGCAAATTGGAACATAATACGATCTCTTAATGCCCCTTCCGCGGGTTCATTAACTAGATTTTTTGTTTGATGTGATTTAATATTGCCGGCTGAGTAATTTTGAGCATACCCTTCTTTTAGCAAGTTTTTCGGATCTATACTTAAGCGATATAGATGCATGTAATTGCCAGGATTTGACTGGATCATCCTATAGTAGTCGATATAATCATCAATTTCAACTTTTTCTCCCCATACTAGTAAAGGCACGTTTTCAGTTAGTTGAAGGGTCACTTCTGTAATCACACCAAATAATCCATAGCCACCTAAAACTAAGCTAAAAAGATCATCTCCACGTTTTGTGGTCACTACTTCACCATCCGGCCTGATTACTTGCATAGATACTACAGTATTTCCCACAGACCCCCAACGATGATCCCATCCATGGCAGTTAGCCCCCCCCACACTTCCTCCAATCGAAAAAACATTGGAAGCTTGCTGCACAATTGTGGCCATTCCATGCTTATCAGCTTCATTTTGAAGTTCCCCCCATCTAACCCCCGCACCGACTGTGGCTAGTTTGTTTTTTACATCAATTTCTATTTTTTTAAAGTTCCCAACATCTATGCAAATATCATGATCGCCAGGGGGCAAAGTTTGTTTACCTTGAGCATATCCTGCACCTTTAATGGAAATTTTCCGATTTTGTTCTTTTGCAAGCTTAATGATATTTGCAACTTCCTCAGCTGTACTGGGAAACATTTTTTCAGCATGACTTTTATATAACTTTCCTAAGGGTAGGATCATATCTTTTCGATCAGCCGTCTGAAAATGCATAGTAATCATATCTGCCCCTAAAATGTTTTGGGGGAAAGCTAACAAGCCTCTCAAGCATTTATTTCGTGCTTCACTACAATTTTGAGCGATCTTCAACCTTTCAGCAGTTTGCTCGGGAGTTTTAGCTAAAACATAACGTATATTCTCAGCAATACTTGCGCAGGTTAAATAAGTCATATCCATGCCCAATGCAATAGGAAAAACTCCCAGACTCAATATCCTAGCGACTAATCGGCCAATTTTTTCTCGAATATTTTTAGCATCTTTTTGATGGGGACACATTAATGCCAGATAATCAACCCCATCAGCCACTATTGAACTGCATGGAAAATGATACTGATCTTGATGTTGGAATTGCGGGAGTAAAGTCGTTACCATAAAATCACCTAGTATTTTTCTTTTTTTATTGTTGCTTCAAACTTGGCATATCATATGTTTTGACTGGATTTATTAGTAACTTCAAAAAAAGTATTCTAAATGCTTGCTAAAGAAAATCTAGATGATGTGGTTCATTTACATATGAAAGCTCCCGCCCTGGCAACCTTGGCTATGCCGCCCAAACCAGGTAGCAAGGGCATCTCGCCCAATGCCGTCAAGTTAAAGTAAAAACTTATACAAATCCCTTTAAAAAAAAGGGATTTGTATTTTTTTTATAAAAATGGAATATGTAATTTTCAAAAAGAAAAAAACACGGTATCTTGTCGTAA
>JACDGH010000033.1 GCA_013815395.1 Parachlamydiaceae bacterium | reverse complement strand
AGTTATCTTTTACCTATATTTACAACAGGAAAATATTTTGAACAAAATGATAAAATATGGTTACCAATAGCCATCCAAGTGCATCATGCTGTTTGCGATGGGTTCCATATTGCACGATTTGTCAACGAACTCCAAGAAGCTATTACACAATTTAAACTATAATAATTGTCATTACATTACTGATCATAGTCTTTTAAGAGTAAAAAAATTGGCTTGCCTATTGTCTGTTCATTAGAAGTAACATCGACGTTATTTTGAGAAGCCCACGAGTTAGTGTGCCGACTGACAAGGCAACGCCATTGAAGACATCTTCGCTAAGTGCTTTTTGGGAAAAAAAAGTCAAAAGCATAATACATAAGAGTGCAAAAAAATATTGTCATAGGGCTGTTTATGTGATTGTAATATGTATGTATGCAATTGAATACCATCAGGTTGATTACCAAGCCATTTCGAAATGTGTGTATACTAGCAAGAAAGATACAAAGGAAGAAGAAGTGCCAAATAGGGTTAATATTGGAGTGAATGCAGCGTTAGGTGGACTTAGAGAGGATGCTTATGAGAATGAATTCTTTAATGTTTGCAAAAATTTTAATGGTAGCAGGCAAGTTATAAAGTGATATTTTCATTAAAGGGATGTGTTAGAATCGTATATCATCTTAAAGAGAATAAAAATTTCTTATGAAAACCTGGTTTTTTTTAATTATTTTGATATTTCATATAAGTATCCTAAGTGGGCAACAGATAGTCCTTTTATATGGAAGTGGTTCCGCAGGCAAATCTACCCTGTCTAGGGAAATCTGTAATCTCAATCCAGATCATTGTTATATCGATGAAGATGATGTTTTCAATGAAATGTGGCTTGAACATATTTCCAATCTCTTCCCTAAAGAATATAAATTTATTGTTGCACCCCGCGAGTCAAAACTCTGGACTTTCAGTCCAAGGAGTTAACTTTCAGTTAATGTATTCAGACTATGGACTTTAGTCCATATGTTGTTGATGTTGGGTTTAATAGAATTTCATTCTATTATTATAACTACATATAAAACTGGTGTCAATGGTTAAATTAATTGATATGTATTTGTACTATGTGATATTATATTAGCTAATTGTTTAATTATTAACGATTAGTGGTTATGGTCAGTAAACATAGGAAAACATCACATTCTAAATATGAGCTGAAGGCTCATCTAATCTGGGTGACAAAGTATCGCTATAAAGTGCTCGTGAATGACATTAAATTACGTATAAGAGAGCTTATACGACAATGCTGTGATGCGAGCGATATTCTCATAGTTCGGGGTCATGTGAGCTCTGACCATGTACACTTATATATTTCCTATCCACCTCAGATGTCTATTACAGAAATAGTAAAATCCATAAAGGGTCGGACATCTAGACGTATACAAGAGGAGTTTCCTGAACTTAGCAAGAAATACTGGGGGCAGCATTTCTGGTCTATAGGATATGCTGTATTCAGTGCTGGTGATATTACAGATGAAATGATTAAAGAATATGTCAAAAATCATCAAGACAAAGATTTTGGAGAATTTACGGTGGATAAATAGAGGGGCAAGTGACTTCCAGTCTGGATTTTAACCGACTTTTAGTCGGAATCTTTCAGTCGACTTTAGTCGAAACTCGACTTTCAGTCGAAAAGCAATCTATGGACTTTAGTCCATAGTGGTTGAATACCGAAGTACTCCCTCATGAAAATTTATTTCAAGCTATAAAAAATAGCACAGTTATTTTCCCTGGAGATCCAACCGACTCTCATAAAGAGTCGGTTGGAAATGCAATTGAAATTATTCAAAGCTATATAGCTGAAAATGATCCGGAAAAGTTTAGAAAAATGATTTTTCAACACTTCGAAATATTATTAATAGATTTAATTCGAGAAAAATTAAACAACAATAATTCAATCGTTCTAGATCGTTGGTATACAACTCCTGAAATGCTTCACAATGTTTTTCCAGATACTCTTATAATAAGGGTTCTAGTGTTTTCCACCCTTGAACATACGCTTTATAATTTCAATAAACGGAATGAAAGAGCTATGCAAACCAAAAATTCCTCTTCTCATCGTCTTTATAAAAATGTTATACCAAGCTTTACACGCTTATATAAATTGAGTGATGATCCGATGCGTTCGCTTCATTGTTATGAACGTTCAGAAATAGAAAATATTTTTAAAGATATAAGGAACGCCTTACTAATAGAGAAAAGCGAATCAAAAAAAATTGTCTTATTCAATGACATAACTAAAGAAGGATTCGATAGGCTAAAGGGAGAATTTATTCCTATAAAAACTTGTAGCGAGACACTATTTTTATCACCTATTGATCAGTATGATTTAATTATAAATACTCAAAATAAACCCCCGCTTTTTTCAATTTTCAAATGTCAGGTGGACCGCGGATGACGAAGAGAATTTTTTATGATTGCTGGGCCAAATATGTCCGAGTTCCAATTCATCCCAAAAAAATCAAGTCGACTTCTTCTAAAAGTAAGTGAATTCAGGGACAATAACAGATTAAAAAAGACAATTCTTCGCTCTTATAAAAGTGCATGGCCGCATAAAAATCCAATTTATCGGTTGTACTTATCTGTTCCATTTAAATTAAAGCTTGAAAACCTAGATCACTTTTTAAGGGAAACTTGGCTAGAATGTTGTGGACACTTAAGTCAATTTAAAAGGTAAAGAGATTAGAGTAATCGATCAAAATCAAGAACCGGAATTTAAATGCATCTCCTGCAAAAAAAAAGCAACAATGATTAGTAGTACTGAAGGCGATTGCTTTTGCCACTCTTGTGTTGAAGAAGATGATGATGAACTCTATTTAATGCCTCTAGTTAATTCACCGCGTACAGGGGTGTGTGGTTATACTGGCTAGTCAATAATAACAGTGCTCCATCTATTGCCCAATAGAATTGATTATTTAAGCCCACCTGAGAACTAACCTTTAGGTTTCCCCATTTCCATCTGTCTTGTCTTTTCTAATCTTTCATTAATTCATGTTGATAAATTGCTGCCCATTTCATTACAAGACTCAGAGCTTTTGGAAAATAGTTTTTGCAGCTTTTCTTTAATCCATGATTAGAACTTCATTGTGGTTCAGCTGCAGAGCAAAATGTTTTTCACATTCATTTTAGAACATATATATTTGAAATATTATTATTTGGATAGTAAATGAATTTTTATATTATCAAGATTATATATTCTTTTAGAACCATATATAGATTCGAAAAAAACCTTTTTTTGCTCGTTTAACTTATATAACCCAAGTCTTGGATCAAAATATAATTCTTCTTTTTTGTCTTTGATATAAATTGTTGAATGTCCACGTGATTCCTTTTTGCGGTTATCTGCTTCTTGAATAGCACGCACTAAATAAACCCCCTGATTTAAGTTTTTAATTTGTTCTAAAAATTTTCTTTCAAAATTTTCTCCCTCTTCTATCACATATTCATCTGTCGAATAAAGGATTTTTATATCATAAAATGCCGCGAGAGCTCTGATTTTTTGTTGGCTGATATCTGAGATTTTTTCGCTAGTTACAATAATGGTATTAAATGCTGCTTGGACACTACGAATTTGATCTTTTTCTATACTTTCCGATTTATTAATTAGTTCAACAAAATCGATTGCATCCGCCTGGCAATCCCATGAAGAATTGCTCGGCAAGTGCTTTACGCGATCTAATAAAGGGCAAGCTATTCTCAAAGCTATAGCGGAACAAGCTCCTCCTCGCAACTCAGGTTTGATATATTTTGAATTAAAAGTAATGCCGTTTATTTTTTCGCTCAAAACTTTAGTGTTTAATTTTTTTACAAAATCATGCACTTGTTCTTGAATTACAGGGCCTTTGGATAGTAAGCTGTGATCAAAACTAGCTAGAAACCCAGGAAGTTTGCCATAACTATTTGAGCAGATTTTATTCACTATATCTCCAAATTAGTTGTTAGCGTGTGTAATAATTCTCCAAATAGGGATCTAATGCATCCAAGCATATCCTTAAATTGTGAAAAGCATATGGAATTTTATCATTTCATCCAAGATCAAAAAAAATATCCTTGCCTACTTTTTAAAAAGGTTGAAATAAATAAGGAAAACGAAGAATATGTCTTTATGCATTAGCTAAAAAAAAGAAATTTTTAAAACAATCAATTTCTAGCTATTGAAGATCATCTTGCAAGAGATCACAATTTTTAACGATTACCAAGGAATAACGATGAAAACACTCAAAAACTTTTTTTCAACTCTTGTATTAATGTTGGTTGTTTGTCAAGTAGGACAAATAAATGCTTCTCAGCCATCTCCTTTGCCTATTTATCAAAACGTAATATCAGATATTTCGTTGGGATATGATTGTGCGCTTTTAACGGGAACTATAAAATTAGTTGGTGGTCAAATTTTTCACATTAAAGATTACAAAAAACGCGATGACAATCTCATTAAAACATGGAAACGACTTGATGTCATTTCTTTTGAAGCAAAAATTGTCGATGAAGCGTTGTTGTTGATAGCAACCCCCCTAAACGTACCAAAAGAAGATATAGTTGAACCTTATCTTGTTTTTGATGTTCTTGAATCCCATTCTAAAGGATTAAAAATTGTAGAAATTCAAAATGATGGCGAATTTGTAAAACTGAGTGACAATTCAGTATGGGAATTTAGCTTCTATAACCAATTTTCTACAAAAAAATGGAGCGTCGGGGAGCATGTTATTGTTCAAGGACAAGGTGAAGTTAATCACTATGATTTTATCAACTTAGATATTATTTTAGCTAAAAAGGCAACATCAGCTACAGGTGCATTTGTTATTCATTAGAATAATAGATATTCTGTAGTTAATTATGTTCCTTTGCCTAATACACTGTTACACTTAAATTTTCCGTTTGGCGGCATTAAAGCCCCGGGGTTACAATAAAAAAAATGGGTTCATATTAGTATGGACCCATTTTTTTTGTTGCAACCTCTGAAGCTTTCACGTTACCCAAAACCGAGAATTTAAGTGCAACGGTGTACAAGCATAGCAAAGCCGCGTATTATTAACCGTGGCGAGCAGGGGACGTGAATACTAATTTCTTTTGTTATTCTAAGTCGAAGATGTTCTCAACTGCAAATTTATCAATTACTCACATTTAAGCATTGCTCATTCCTAAAAGGTAACTTGACGGCCCTAGCACAAGATGCTAAGGTGCACTTTAAGTTATAATAGGAAGAAAAATGTTATTTCGTATTCATACTGTTATTCTTTATTTTCTTTTGCTTTTGAGTGTTCACTCTACTCTTAGAGGCGAAAATGATGGATTAGAAGACGAATTTTTTAAGACATTATTTTTACCAAATAAACATCCAGTTAAGCAAAAACTTGATAAAATATTTTCAGAATCAAGAGCATCTCTAAATCTTGCAAATTTAACAAAAGCTGGATTTGAAAAAAATAAACCTAGAAAAGTTACAAAAATAATAGTGACAAGTCACTCGTTAATGCCCGGATTTTTATTTAAACTTTACCTTGATACCCAATGTGAAATTCCTGAATGCTCTGAATTAGAGTTTTTCATAAGACGCATTGAGGGTGCAAATATTATAAGAAAAATAATTACAGAACATAGATTGGATTCTTATTTTTGTGTTCCTAAGAAATGGATCTATAAAATCCCTTGTCAAAACTTACCTCCCCTAGATTGTATTCAAAGAAAATATTTGCTTGTTGTTGAAGACATGGATATTTACTCAAAAAATGAAAATAAGATTATGTGGCAAAGCAAAAGGGTTACACATGCTTTGTTGGATAACTTATATTTAATTTTATGGAAATCTAGTTTAAGTGATGGGGCAAAAATTAGTAATATTCCTTTTACATCAGAAGGACGAATTGCCTTTATTGATACTCAAAATTACGGATATCCAGTCGTTAACTACAATAGACTCACACCTTATATTTCGAAAAAGAATCAGTTATATTGGGAATCTATTACTCAAATTCCCGATTAAACCTAAAAATTGAGGTGCACTTCCATAACAATTTTCCAACTTTTAATTATAACGGTTCTGGGAAGAATTGGGGAGAGGTGTTTAAAGTGGTTTTTAAGCCATTTGGGGGTATAAGGAGTCACAAAGTCAAGGAAAAATGATAGGAGGGATCAATAGGAACGATAGAACGATAAAACATAAACCATAAAACGATAAAACGATATAACGATAGGATTGATAACAACGATATATATACGATATTAAACGATATTAACGATATTAAAAGATAAACATGATATAATATAATAATTTATGGTTCTTGGGAAGAATTGTATGCCAAGATGTGATTAAAATTATAAACTGGGGATTGGACTTAACGAGTGGACGGTGTGACCTGATTGGGTAAAACAGTGAACATTTCATAATAACTCACCACTGCCAGCCTAGGCTGGTCAATTAAGCTGGTTTATAACTAAAAATTATTCACAAAACCTGTTCCATGTTCCTTTTTTAGCTTGATTACCCAACCTAATGCCAGCCCATAATGTCGCGCTTATTCGTTTTAGAGAGAAAGAGGAAACGCAAAGGTTGATAACTAAAGTTGGGGGCTTGTTCATCTTTTGGGTCTTTGGGATCTTCCTCTATGTTCTCTGGAATCTCTTTGGTAGATTTTTTTTACTACAGAGGTCACAGAGAGGTATTCAATGACCAAAGTTGTAAACACCACAATGACAATATCATGATATTAAAAAGCATTTACTTGGGTTGGGAAAAGCGGTGTACCGTTTAGGAACCGAAAAAGTGAAAAACACCCCGAAAATTATGGTTCTTGGGAAGAATTGGGGGCGGGATTTCTTAGGGTAGTTTTTATACGTTTTAGAGGCTAAGGGGAAACGCAGAGACGGTGAGAAACGCGGAGGCGCCGAGAAAGTTGGTTATCTATAATTTACAGGCGAGAGGATTTAAAAAATTAGAAGATCGAATTTACAAATTCGAGCTAAATAGAACTTTTAATTTTGTCGCTCCTTCTAAACTATATTTTATACTAATTTAGTTCTCAGCGTCTCCGCGTTTCTCTCCGCCTCTGCGTTTCCCCCTTAGCCTCTAAAACGTATAGAAGCGGGACGAAATGGACAGGCCGTATAGTTTACGAAATGTTCATCGCCTTATCCAATGCTTTAATACCACCCATCAAGTCCATTTTCTGTGTAAACCTTTTAATTTCACCTCCACCCCCAATTCTTCCCAAGAACCAAAATTTTTTTATTGTTCTTGATCTAACATCGTAATATCGTTATATCGTTATATCGTTATATCGTTATATCGTTATTATCGTTATTATCGTTATATCGTTATTATCGTTATGTCTTTATTATCGTTATTAACGTTATATCGTTATATCGTTCTAATTTCCTCTCCGATTCTAATCGTCTTCCATCTTAAAACTACTTTAAGAAATCATCTCCCCAATTTTTCCTAAAAACTTGATTTATCTTTGGTCGTATTTGATTATTGATTTTTTATATAATCCTATTGTGTCTTTATATGAAATTAATATTTTTTTGCTAGAATTAGTTAAAATATTTAGTTAAAAATATAATGAGGGATTTATGAAATTAGGAAAAATTCTAGGACAAATGTTTACTAGTCAACCTGTAATCAAAAGTTTTAATACTTCAAACACTATTGAAGATCATAAAAATAAAGGTATTAAATATAAAATTGCTTACCAAATTTCTTTACTTTATACTTTAGCAGATCGACATATCAATCATGATACTCATTTATGGTGGAATCGTATTAAGGATACCAATATCACTTTAGGCGCAGTTCCCCTTAAAAATAGAAATCATCATACTAGAATTTTTAATGAAACTTTGAATTATGGGGAAACTCAAAAACAAATAGCCGTTTTAACACTTCTAGAGCCTTTTGAAATTTTTAGTAAAGGGCTTTTCTCGGATCCTGTTACTCCAAAAGACTGGGGGAAGCTAGGTGTAAATCACAAGATAATTTCGGCTTCTGATTTTAGTCCCTTAACACAAAAACAGATCGAAGAGGCTGTCTTTTTTCTTGAGGAACAGGATAAACAGGGCATTCATACTTATGTTCACTGTAAGGCGGGTCGCGGAAGAAGTGCCACGGCAGTTATTTGTTTCCTAATGAAGAAACACTTATATACTGCTGAAAAAGCCAAAGAAAAAGTCTCGGAGAGTCGAAACCAAATAAACATCAACACCCTTCAGTGGAAAGCTATAAAAAATTATGAAGCTTTCCTAAAATTGACCTCTGTCAGCGTTCTACAGGATGGGGTGCAGACAATCAAATGATGTGACACTTGCTTGACGCAGCGATTTAAAATGGAATTCCTACCCATTTTAAATCGCTGCGTCAAGCAACTTACTTTATTAGGCACCCACAGCTAGAATTCGAAGACGGCTGCGTTCTTTTTCCTGAAAAAGATCAACTTGTTGACTTGTCGCTTCTACCACAAGTTCTTCAGCGGCATGTAAGGAAAGATGCATGTTTTTGCGTCGTATTTTTAAACGACGATTGATCTGATCGATATTAAGTAAAGTGATGTCAGGATGTCGACTTAGTATTGGATCGACATTGCGAGGCACTGATAAATCAATAATAAGTTTAGGTCCATTTAAATAACCTGGCAATTGGTTTAAAGAAATCAGGTGTTCAGTTGATTTGGTACCTACAATAATCCAATCGTATGCATGCCATAGATCGACTTCTTCCCATCCGATATAAGGAATGTCATAAAAGCCTGCCATCTTCCTCCCTCGATCTTTTGAACGATTGCAAAGAGTGAGAGAGGCCATATGCTTGGTTTTCAGAAAACTCAAAATTTTTTGATTAATTTCTGAAGCCCCGATGAAAAGCACTTTTGTCTTTTGATAGTTTTCGAATAGATGTTGAGCTGTCTGAAGGATTGCATGCTCAGTATCTGGAAGGCCCGGCTTTAAAGGTAGAATTAGGCGAATTTTTTTAGCTATTCTCAAAGATTTTTGAAATAGATAATGCAGCTCATGCGGCAAACGGCAAAATTCTAAAGTGCGTTCATAAGCCGCTTTTACCTGGCCTTGAATTTCTGTTTCTGCAACGATGGCACTATCTAGGCCGGCAGTAACCCTACAAAGGTGCAAAAAACAATCATAGCCAAAGTAAGAATAGAGCTTTTGATCAAAGTCCTGGCTGATGTCCTGCACATCTTGTCGAAGGATATTTAGAAGATAAGAATGGGTATCGGTCAATTCTTCCGAACAAAAATACACTTCAGTGCGATTACAAGTGGATAGAAGAACAAAGTTATGATTGCTGTGGATGGACATTTCCGGACTAAAACGACGGCGGCATGCCTTTGCAAGCAGTTCACGCAGATTAAGATCGGCCAATTTGTGATTGATGCCAAGGACTCCCACACGCATCATGCATTACTCCTATTCCACTATAATTTAAAAAGCTTAGCCCGGTTACGCTATAAAAAACACTTATATGTTAATTGGTATTTATTGCCAAATTTTATACCTTAATCGTGCAAAAATGGTTGAATAATTTTTTGCAACTGCTCGACAGTCAGCCATTGGGTGTTTGTATTAGAGCCATAAGAAAAATCTTCTGGCAATGAAGAGCCAGAGCGGCCCATGAGAAAAGTCTTCAAGGTGATTGGATTCTGAGTAAAGATTTCAGGCATAATTAAATAATGATTATCGAATTCTACAGTATGTCTGGCATCTTCAATACCAATCATAAGTTCGTGCAATTTCTCTCCCTCACGGATACCAGAAAAGGTGTGCGAAATTCCTGGGGCAAGAGCTTCTGCTAAATCAATGATGCGCATACTTGGAATTTTGGGCACATAAATCTCTCCACCACGCATTCTTGAGAAGGAATCTATAACGAAATCGACAGATTGCTCCAAAGTTATCCAAAAGCGAGTCATGCGTTTATCAGTAATAGGCAACGATGTCGCACCCTGATCAATCATTTTCTTCCAATAGGGGATAACACTTCCACGGCTACCTAAGACGTTTCCATAACGCACAACCGACATAGTAGGAAATCCTCTAGCTCCCACATAAGAATTACCTGCTATAAAAAGTCGATCAGAGCACAGCTTTGTAGCGCCATAGAGATTGATCGGATTAACAGCTTTATCGGTGGACAAAGCGATAACTTTTTCTACGCCGCAATTGATTGCTTCATCAATGACATTCATAGCGCCTTGCACATTAGTTTTAATAAATTCTGAAGGATTGTATTCGGCGGCAGGTACCTGCTTTAAGGCAGCGGCATGCACGACGAAGTTGACTTCATTAAAAGCTCTGGCCAGGCGAGGGGAGTCGCGCACATCACCGAGAAAATAGCGAATTTTAGGATGATTGAATATTTCCTCAGATTGTCGCATTTCCCATTGCTTCCATTCGTCGCGACTAAAAATAATGACCTTTTGGCATAGATTTTCAGTCAAAAGACGGCGGGCAAAGGCTCGGCCAAAACTGCCTGTGCCACCAGTGATTAAGATGGATTTGTCTTTAAAGAGTAAGGAGCGGTTTTTCATGTTAATTCCAGTAATGAGAAATTGCTTTTCCTTTACATATATTCGATCTTCTGTTTTTCTGTATTCATTTAATTTACTCACCAATGTACATTTTTACACTCAGAGAGAGCAAAGCTCCTCTATGCAATAGCGTAAAAAAAGCACAAAGTTGAATTAGCTGGAGCGTTTTGATTATGACCAAACAGTACGACGAGAATAGCGTTAAAACGCTGGATTCGCTCAGTCATATTCGGCTGCGTTCGGGGATGTATATAGGCCGTTTAGGCGATGGATCGCACCCCGATGATGGTATTTACATTATGCTTAAAGAAGTCATCGATAATAGTGTTGACGAATTTATTATGAAGCATGGGAAAAAAATCATTATCGAATTGGATGAAATCGAAGGTAAAGTAGCAGTGCGCGATTTTGGAAGGGGTATTCCACTTGGCAAGGTTGTGGAATGCGTTAGCCAAATCAACACAGGTGCCAAATATAACGATGACGTTTTTCAGTTTTCGGTGGGGTTAAATGGCGTTGGTACTAAGGCTGTCAATGCTCTATCTAGTGACTTCACTGTGCGCAGTTATCGCGATGGTCAGTTCGTCGAAGCCAAATTTTCCAAAGGTATCAAGATAAGCGAAAAGGATGGCAAGACTTCTGAGCCGAATGGAACATTCATGGAATTTATTCCAGATATTGAAATTTTTAAAAAATACCGTTTTCAGAATGACTACATCACCAAGCGTTTATGGCATTATGCTTATTTGAATACAGGCCTCACGCTTAGCTTTAACGGCGAGATTATTGAATCAAAAAATGGATTGTTAGATCTTCTAAAGGAAGAAGTTGCCGATGATGGCCTTTATGAGCCATTACATTATCGTGGTAAACAAGTCGAATTTGCCTTTTTACACACCCAAAGCTATGGAGAAACCTATTTTTCTTTTGTCAACGGTCAACACACTTCCGATGGTGGTACCCATCTTTCTGCCTTTCGTGAAGGACTCCTTAAGGGTGTTAACGAATTTTCAAAGAAGAATTTCCAGGGTCTTGATGTACGCGAAGGAATTGTCGGCACCATTTTAGTTAAAGTCAAAGATCCCATCTTCGAATCGCAAACAAAAAATAAGTTGAGCAATACTGATCTACGCGGGCCCTTGGTCCAAGAAATCAAAGATGCTGTAGCCGATTTGCTTTATAAAAATCCTACCACTGCCAATGCAATTATTGAACGCACCGTTTTTAATGAAAAGCTGCGAAAAGAATTGTCCAATGTTAAAAAAGAAGCCAAGGAAAAACAAAAGAAAATCTCTTTCAAAATTCCAAAGCTGCGCGATAGCAAATACCATCGAGGTGATGAATCCGGCAAAGGTGAAGGCACCATGATTTTTCTGACAGAAGGGGATTCAGCCAGTGCTTCGATCGTGGCCTCGCGAGATCCAATGACTCAAGCTGTTTTTTCTTTGCGTGGCAAACCTTTGAATGTTTTTGGATTGAAGCAAGATCAACTCTATAAAAACGAAGAAATGTTTAATTTGATGAGCGCCTTAAATGTGGAAGATGACATTGAGAATTTGCGTTATAACAAAGTTATTTTAGCGACCGATGCTGATGTGGATGGAATGCATATTCGTAACTTATTGATCACTTTTTTTCTCACCTATTTCGATGGTTTAGTGATGAATAACCACTTATTCATCCTCGAAACACCTCTCTTTAAGGTGCGTAATAAAGAAAAGACAATCTATTGTTATTCAGAAGAAGAGAGCGAAGAAGCAGCGCGCAAATTGAAAAAAGGTCTCGAAATCACGCGATTTAAAGGGTTAGGAGAGATTTCCCCCCATGAATTTAAGCAATTCATCGGAAAAGAAATCCGTTTAATCCCTGTAACAGTGAATGCATTTTCAGATATTAAGCAAACTTTAGAATTTTATATGGGGAAAAACACTCCCGAACGCAAGCAATTTATCATGCAAAACTTGATTAATGACGATATGATAGAGCCTGAGCTCGCTCTGGATCCAGAATTTGAGCTAACAGTAGCAGTGGAGTAGATGATGAGTAAAGATGTCAAATACTTGATGAAAGATCATTACTTAAAATATGCTTCTTACGTCATTCTCGATCGTGCTATCCCTGATGTTTATGATGGACTTAAGCCGGTGCAAAGAAGGATCTTGCACACTCTAATGCAGATGCATGATGGTAAGCTTCACAAGGTGGCAAATGTTGCTGGACAAACGATGGCTTTTCATCCCCATGGAGATGCTCCGATCACCGAAGCGTTAGTTAACTTATCTAATAAAGGCTATCTTCTGGACCAACAGGGAAATTTTGGCAATATCTTTACAGGCGACCCCGCGGCTGCGGCTCGTTATATCGAAACAAGGTTATCGGTTTTAGCAAAAGAAACCATGTTTAATCCCGATTTAACGCTAACAATGCCTTCGTATGACAGTAGAAATCAAGAGCCCGTCTGCTTGCCCGCCAAAATTCCACTGCTTTTAATGCAAGGCACAGATGGCATCGCAGTGGGAATGGCAACTCATATTCTACCTCATAATTTTACTGAATTGCTTGAAGCTGAAATTAAATTGCTCGAAGGGGAAGAAGTTATCGTTCTACCTGATTTTTTGACGGGGGGCACCATGGATGCTTCCGACTATAGAAAGGGCAAGGGTAAAGTTAAGCTAAGGGCTAAAATTGAGATTAAAGATCCAAAAACGGTTGTGATCACTGAAATCTGTCATGGCACAACCACGGAATCTTTGATCCGCTCGATAGATGAAGCCGCAAAAAGGGGTAAAATAAAGATAGAGGCAATCAATGACTACACATCCGATAAGGTAGAAGTCGAAATAAAAATGCCGCGTGGTCATTACGCTGCAGAATTGATCGATACATTATATGCCTACACCGAATGTGAAGTGTCATTAACTTCGCAAATTATCGTTATCAAAGATAATATGCCCTGCGAAATGGATATCCATGAAATTCTGCGTTTGAATGTTGATAAACTTCAAGAATATCTTCAGAAAGAATTGGAAATTCAAAAAGCTCGTTTACTTGAAAAGATTTTTGACAAAACACTTGAACAAATATTTATCGAAAATCGTCTCTATAAAAATATTGAAAACATCGCCTCTTACGAAAAAATTCACGAAGCAATCGAAGGGGGCTTAGAGCCTTTTTATGATAAGTTAAGCCGTGTTCCTAGCTATGATGATCGTGAAAAATTGTTGAATATTCCAATTAGACGTATTTCTCGCTTCGATTTAGATAAAAACCAGGAAGAAATCGCAGCGACGCAATCACAGTTATTGGGCATCGAAAAGGATTTGAAAAATATAAAAAAATTCGCAATTACCTATTTACGTGGCTTGCTAAATAAATATGGGAAAAACTTCCCTCGCCGCACCCAATTTCAAACAATTCAGCAAGTAGACATGCGTGCCATCGAAACGCGTACAATCAAGGTGGGATTCGATCCAGCTTCGGGGTTCGTAGGGACGAAAGTAGGGGGCGATAACTTTTTTGAATGCACTAATTTTGATAAATTGCTGCTTTTCTTTAAAGATGGCACCTATACCGTGATGAATATTCCCGAAAAGCATTATGTCCATCACGAAGGGAATAAAGTGGCTTATGTTGGGCCTGCTGACAAAAAAACTGTGATTAGTGTGGTCTATAAAGATCCTAAAACGCATTTTTGCTATGCTAAGCGCTTTATTGTCGATAAATTTATTCTTGAAAAAAACTATAGCTACATTGAAAACGGCATGGAGCTGATGTTTTTAACAACGCAGCCTAATATTAGCGTGGAATTACAATCCATGCCAAAAGTTGGCCATAAAGTTAACAAATCCTCTACATTTGATTTTAGCACTGCTTTGGTCAAGGGTGTGGCAGCCAAGGGCAAAATTATGTCCAAAAAAGAAGTTAAGAAAGTTGTGTCTTTAAAGAAGTGATATTATGTTTAATGGATTGAAGGTTGAAGTTTCCCCCCACAATGATAGACGGTCACTTTTAGTGATTTATCTTGATGAGGATCCTTGGCGGACTATCCATACTTCAATTTTCGGGCTGCGGCCTTCTCTTCCGAAGGATTGCAGCTCTATCGAACAATTTGCCGAAAAATTTGCTGCAATTGAATATCAAAGGGCTAAATATTATACCATTAAGCGCCTTTCTCTATTGAGTTTGCCTTCCGCAAAACTGATTAAAAGTCTTAAAGAGCGCTTAATTTCGGAGCTGACTATCTCCCGGGTGATCAATGAATTAGTAGAAGCTGGTTATATTAATGATCCGGAATGGGTCAAAAGCTTTGTGCGCGTGCAAGCACAGCGCAAAATGGGACCGCGTGCTAT
>JACDGH010000032.1 GCA_013815395.1 Parachlamydiaceae bacterium | reverse complement strand
CTCCAAAGGCTTCGCCAAAGGCAAATTATCTATTCAGTTATTCTTTGTCAGCCTCGGAAGTGCGGCTCTACTGATTTTATAAATCATTACCCATAAACAGTTAATGGGTAATAGGATGGCAGAGCCGACGCACTCCAAGGGCTTTGTCAAACGCAAATAATCTATTTTCTACTATTATTGTCAGCCTCAGAAGGGCAACTGCAGGCCTGAGCGTTTAAATATGAATAGAAATTTTTCAACTAAATGCTGATTTTTTTTGTTACTTTGGCACCTTTTTGATAAAGATAGGCTGCCTAATACGCCAGAGGTAATATGCATAGTAGATAGCAGCAATCAAAGCAGCAATCGTCCATACAATTGCTCTCGGTATGTTCATAAAAGGATAAGGCTTTTGTGGGGGAGATCCCAATCGATCGCCCCATGGCCATACAATAGTACTAGGAGCCCCCTGAAGATTGGCTTCAGGCACAAATCCAAAGATTCGGCTATCCGCGCTCATGGCATGATTATCGCCTAACATCATATAAGTTTTTTCTGGGATAGCTATGCCAAATGTTTTGATGAATTCGACATCAATCTTGCCATCTTTCATAGGCGCACCATAGTCCTTGAATGCTATGTAAGGGGCTTTGGCAGTAGAATGCAACTCTTTATTTTCTTCACTTTCCCTAAATTTTACTAAAATGGGGTCGTCCTTTTTAAGGATCAGACCACCCATTGTATAAAGATCGCCATTGCGGAAGTAAACATAACGATGAGGGAATAATGTTTGATTTTTTGCTGAAGGATTGAAAGCTGTATTCATCTCTATACCGAGATTAAACAACTTTTGAATATTTTTAGGCTCATGGCTATATAATGCACTGTCACTCGGCACAGCACTTTCAATGCCGCCCCAACCAATTTTTGAAGCTTTGCCGTAGTAAAATTCATAGGTGCCATCGGGAACACCTGAAAAAACGGGGCTTGCCGGCGTAGTATGTTCTTTTTCCAGACTATAACGTCGCGCTTTTTCTTCGCTAACGACAAAACGGGCCGTATACATATGGCCCATAATGGCATCAAGTTGGGCTTGCTGCAAAGGAATAATCGTAGAGTAAGCAGGGATCCCGATGGAAACACCTGCACCATCGCGCTGCACTAATGGCTTAGGATAACTTAAGCTTGGAGTGTGATGCAATTGAAGATAAAGAACGCCTTCTTCCAAATTATCAGGATCATCTGAAATTTGTTTAAGCTGCTCTTTAGTCAGAAGACGGGCTTCGGCATAATTGCGTATGCCTAAAAAGTCACTATAGGTTTCGATTTCATTATGGGCAGATTTCTGAGCTATCGGCTTATCCTTAATCCACTCTTTTCCATTAAAGATGTCGCTAGTGATTTGTCCCCCGGCTCCAATAGCCAAGCGACCAAAAGGACGATGAAAATGATTGAAGAGGATTTTATTGTTGCCACTCGCTGTGATTTCGCCTTCAAATGATAGGAAAGGGATATGTTCTAGGGGAAGCATCCAGGGAGCCTCACGCAGTTCTTTAAGATCATTTCCAGCCTTATCGATTGCGTAAAGTTGTCCCCCATAGAAATAAAACACATCTCCAGGTTTGCCTATGGCACGTTTAATGTATCGTTTTTTGTAGGGGATGCCAAAATAGGTTGTATCAGTATCCCTTAGCGGCAAACCATCGCCTGAAAAGATGAGAATGCTTGAACGTTGCACTAAACCCGGATCGAAATAAAAATGATCTGTTTTAAAAGGCACGTTGAGTCCAAAGGCTGTTTTGGTGACAGTCAAGTGGTCTTGTTCTTTAAATGTTGGGCGCATCGAGCCCGTAGGAATTTCATAAGGCTCGAACCACATCGAACGCACTATAGAAGCGATAACAAGTGCAAAAATAAGGGCAAAGAAAAGCTCTTTAGTATAATCGAAAATAGTCTTTTTGCAATTTTGATTGGCAAACATTTCGAGGTGTCGTGCACGATCGTTGGCTTCGGGTTGCTGTTGCTGTAGGAGAGCTTGATCGAGCGAGGCCATATCGCTTTCGATAGTTGTTAATTGTGCTGGAGATAGCTTTTGGCTATGTTTTTTATACCATCCATAGACCCATTTTAAGATATTTCGCGATTTTCGCAACGAATAGGGTCGTGCCATAAAATTTCTCCATAATTAAACGCTCAAGACTATCGCATCATTAATCAAAAAGCAAGTAGATTAAAGCTTGTATGTCATGTCAATTTAATTGTCAGGACGCACAAGGTTAAATAGTTATCAACAATATGTGCAGTATCATAGAGATAAACTCATTTTGAATAGAACGGTAGTATGATTTTTTTTGGTCGATGCCTAAATATCTAATTTATAGGGATTTAAGCAGATTGTTGTAAAATAAAGATAAACAAGTATGGTGGCAAACTTTTTCTCAATTTAGCGCATCTTGAGAACTTATATACATTTTGTAAACAGAGTTCCCACAGGAAAGTCACACTTAATTGCAAGGCTCTACGAAAATGAGGTGTACAAAAGGCGTACTTAGTTAGAAGGCTGAGGTAAGCGGGCAGGAATAGATAGATTATTTCCTGAATCGATGATGCGAACTTTTGCTTTGCCTATCATCCCATTAATTTGCAACCAGTAGGGGAAATAGGTGGGATAGCGCTCACTATCCTGAGGGATGAATACTTCAATCACCCGACTGGAAAGTTCACTATTATCTTTCGGCCAACGCGTACGCCAGGCTTCAAATACAATGCCTTTTACTAAAGCACCATCGACAATCATTTGGGGTTGCCAAAGGGGGCGTCCATCGATCGTATCCGAGGAAGGAGGTGGCCCCACTTTTTTTCGTTCAGATGTTGGAATAGGTTTTAGTTGGAGGTTGAGTAAAGTGGACAAGAAATTTTGAGTTTGAGGGATAGTAACCCATTCATTTTTTGTAAAAGAAAATGTATTTTGAATGGTTCCATTGGGTAAATTAATTGAATACATGACCCAGCAGGTGTTACCTGAAGCACCATTTTCTACCCATTTTCTCCAGGAAAAGTTTGTATCGTTAGGCTTTCTGGCCATCGGCAAGGTGATTTCATCAATAGCTAAATGCTTATCATCTTTATTGCGAATAATCAGAACAGTGTAGTTTTTGTGCTGGGCCGTGACGAGGTAATCACCTGGACGTGCTTTTATTAAATTATTTCGGAGGTACATTTCTTGATCAGTGGCTTGTAAAGACATGAAGTAGAAACAAATTGAGAGGGAAATCGCAAGGATATAGTGAATAAATTTCATATGATAACTCTATGTTAAAATCTATGTGGCAAATTAAGTTGAAAAGATATTCAAGCACAAATAAAAATCTAGACTGACACAATGGAATTTAATTTCCAAATGAATTTTTAGGTAAAAAAGGAAATTTAAAAAAAATTATTATTTACCGTTCTTATATTGAAAATTATTTATAATAATTTAATTATAAAACAGTATCTTAATGAAAAATTAATATAAATATAGTACAATCGATTTATCTATTTAATTGATCTAAATTTTATTGAGGATTATAAAATGTCATGCGATTTAGGGAACAAAGGAATTTTGAGTAACATGCGGCATGAGAGTTTACAGGCATCAAACTTTTCGCTCAAAGATTCATTTCAAAACTATAAAGATTTGAAAGTAAACTTGGCCTTTCTGAATTCAAAAAAATTAGGAAATTGGCTGAGTAAAATGTGCGAAAACGAGTGTCCCTTATATTCACATCATGATTATCACGAAATTCCTTTCCTTTTTCATATGAATGGTAGCAAAAAGAAAATAAGCCTTATTGAAAAATTAGAATATATACCAGGAATATCAAATGTTATTGGAGCTTTTAGAATTATATATGGCATATTTAAAATAGCTAAAGCAGTAGCTAGCTCCAATAAGTCTGAATGCTATTCTGGAATAAATCATATTGGCCGCGGAATAGTTGCAAATATTCCTGTAATTGGAAATTTGTGGTTGTGGACTTATGATGCAGATTGTTTAGAACATTATGCCTATAAAAAATTCTCTGAAAATATAGAAAAAGGGGAATATAGGCGCGCTGAAAAATATCTTGGAAAATTTCATCTAAAAGGATGTTTTAATTGGTATACATACACGCGCCGTGATGAATATGAAATACTAATTTCTAAATATGTTAAATTGGGTAATTTTAGTAAAGCTAGTGACTTGCTTGCTGCAAGAGTTAAAGAGTATGAGAAGAAGAAGTTAGGATAAAATTACACTTAACACATATTGCAAATAATGCTTTAGCATGGCTCGTAATAAATATGCAATCCGCTTAACCTAATTCTTATCCCGCAGATACCGCGCCGTCCACGAAGTTGCATGCTTGGCAACTTTTTCAGGGGTGCCGGTGCATACTACTTTGCCGCCCGCCTCGCCAGCTTCTGGTCCAAGTTCAATTAAATAATCGGCGTTTTTAATCACATCTAGATTATGCTCAATAATAATCATCGTATTGCCCTTGTCAACTAAACGATGAAGAACAGCTAGCAGCTTTTTAATGTCTTCACTATGTAGACCAGTAGTGGGTTCATCTAGCAAATATAAGGTACGTCCAGTGGAGCGTTTAGCTAATTCGCGACTCAATTTAATGCGCTGCGCTTCACCTCCCGAAAGACTGGCCGTTTCCTGTCCCAATTTAAGATATCCCAAACCCACCGAAATAAGAGTATCCAAAAGCCGCACGATGCGCGGGTGTTTATCAAAAGCGATGCGCGATTCATCCACAGTCATGTCGAGATATTGTCCAAAATTCTTGCCAGCATAGGTAATCTCTAAACTAACAGGATTTAATCTGAGTCCTTTGCATTCTTCACACACCACTTTTACAGGTGGTAAAAAGTACATTTCGACCCGCCGATATCCCAAGCCCCAGCAAGTTGTACACATTCCGCGGCGATGATTGAAGCTAAAGTGTTTACCTTGCAATCCCTTAATGCGCGCAAGAGGCAAAGAGGCAAAGAATTCGCGCATGCGTCCCAGGATGTCAACATATGTACCTACATCGGAACGTACCGTATGACCGATCGGATTTTGATCGATCGAAATCACCTTGTCAATATTTGAAATACCGCTAACCGTATAACTTGGATCTATCACCTTATCCTTAATCAAAATCCCCTGTTTGACCGCAGGTAGAAGGATCTGTTGCAACAAAGTCGACTTACCTGACCCCGAAACACCTGTAAGGCATGTTAAAATACCGATCGGAATATCGACTTTCAAGTTCTTAAGATTATGGATTTTACCCTTGGTGATGGAAAGCACTTCTTCTGAAGGGGCGCGTCTTTTTGGCGGGATAGGAATTGTGAGTTTGCCTGATAGATAAGCGCCTGTTAAAGAGTTAGGATTATCCATGATTTCTTTCATCGTGCCTTTAGCAGTGATGTGTCCACCATGTTCACCTGATTGAGGACCGAAATCCAAAATATAATCGGCTGTAGCGATGGTCATAGGATCATGTTCGACAATCAAAAGGGTATTGCCCAGCTGCTGCAGTTGGCGTAAAGCCTTATTAAGGCGATCATTATCGCGTGGATGCAAACCAATGGTGGGCTCATCCAATACATACATGACCCCGGTTAAGCCGCTACCTAGTTGACGGGCTAATCGAATGCGTTGCGCCTCTCCGCCAGATAAGGAAGGCGCTCTTCGGTTGAGAGAAAGGTAGTGTAAGCCTACTTCACATAAGAAATGCAAACGGCTCTTCAATTGTTTGATGACTTCTTCTAATAATTTATTATCTTGCGATGACAAAGCCAGTTCATCAATAAATGCATAAGCTTTCTCTATAGGAAAATTGCATAGGACATCGATCGAAGTGTCATTGATAGTCACATGTCTTGCTAATGGATTGAGGCGTGAGCCTTGACAAGATCGGCATTCAAGCTCGTTAAGTAAAGGAATAATAGGATCTTTAATTTCGGCCCGCGCATTTTTGCCAGCTTTGGCTAGTACATTATCGATACCCACCCAACGAAACTGAAAGCCTTGCTTAGCAGTGTAAAGCTTTTCTAGCGCAGATCCTTTCATGATTAAATCTACTTGTTTGCTAGGAAGATCACGCAAAGGAACAAAGGCGTCGATCCCTTCCGCATCAAGGAAAGCTTCGAATAAATGATAAGCAGCAGCTGAGTACTTTTCTCTCCAAAAGAACCGCATCAAGCCGGCAGCCGAAGCATCCATAATTTCTGGATTTAGCATTAAATTGGCGCCGTATTGATAGCCCAGGCCTTGGCAATCCATACACATCCCTTCAGCTGTATTAAATGCAAATGTATGCGGCGTGATTTCCTTATAGGATTTGCCTGTACTTTCGACGGCAAAAGCTAAGTTAAATAAAACGTCAGTTTTTTCGAAAGCGATGACTAGTTTATTTTCACCGAGGCGAGCGGCATTTTCTACGGCTTCAAATAAACGATGCTGAATCACAGGGGAGACCTTTAGGCGGTCAACGACTAAAAAAAGCTCGTTTTTGCGTTTGCGATCAAATTTAGAAGCGATATCGAGCATGTCCAAATCATAATATTCATCATTCAAACGAATACGCAGAAATCCCAATCTTCTTAACTTATTTAAAACATCTTCAAAAATCTCATTCTTGCGCACCTCAATCGGGGCTAATATTTGTATTTTTTCACCTTCGGGGTAGCTTAACACGCGATTAACGACTAGGTCTTTACTAATGGCTTTGATGACTTCGCCGGTTTCAGGACTATGAGGTATGCCAACGCGGGCAAAGAGCACGCGTAAATAATCATACGTTTCAGTCATTGTACCAACGGTACTACGAGGATTCCCAGCATGTGCCTTTTGTTCAATAGCAATGGCTGGTGATAAGCCTTCCACACGTCCCACTTTAGGTTTTGGCATCTGCTTGACAAATTGACGAGCATAAGGAGAAAGCGACTCTATATAACGACGCTGCCCTTCTGCGTAAATAGTGTCAAAAGCCAGAGAGGTCTTGCCTGATCCGGAAGGACCGGTAAAAATTGTCAATTTCTCACGCGGAATTTTAACGTCCAGGTGTTTGAGGTTATTTTGTTCGGCACCTTCCACAGTAATTTCACGAATTTGCATGTCAACGCGTTCTTTCTTGCGCAGGCGATTGGCTTTGTGATCTTTGAGGGCTTTAGCAATGCGCGCTGCTGGGTCGTGATCGAGGGCTGCTCGAATGGCATGGCCTGAAGGGGTATCCAAGCGGGAGACTTGTTCTGGAGTGCCTGTGGCTACAATTTGTCCTCCACCAATTCCACCTTCTGGCCCAATATCAATGATCCAATCGGCGGTTTTGACCACATCCATATTATGTTCTATTACTAGGACGGTGTTGCCGCGATCGATAAATTCATGCAATACTTCCAATAGGTGTTTGATATCGTGAAAATGCAGGCCAGTAGTGGGTTCATCCAAAATATAAAAAGTATTTCCTGTGGCAGGACGTACGAGTTCTTTAGCTAATTTGATGCGCTGAGCTTCCCCCCCAGATAATGTTGTGGAGGATTGTCCCAGCTTAATATACTCCATGCCTACTTTCTGTAAAGTGGCCAATTTATGTTTAATTGAGGGGATATTGGCAAAGAACTCTAAAGCTTGCGCAACGTCCATTTCAAGGATGTCATAAATGTTTTTGCCCTTATAATGAATTGATAACGTCTCTTGGTCGAACCTTTTTGTATTGCATAATGGACAATCCACCCAAGCATCTTCCATGAAGTCCATATCAACTTTTATTAATCCCATACCCACACATTGGGGACATGACCCTTCTTTGACATTAAAGCTAAATCTGCCGGGTTTAAAACCTTTAGCTTGACTTTCAGGCAGTTGACTAAATAAATCGCGAATTTCATCGAAGAGTTTTATGTAGGTGGAGGGATTGGAGCGGGGAGTGCGTCCAATAGGGGATTGATCGATGGCAATGACTTTATCAACATTATCTATGCCTTTAATTTCCTGATGAGCACCGATCGCAAGTTCACTGGCATGCAAGTGGTTGGAGAGAGCTGGATATAAGATGTCTGTGATTAGAGAAGATTTACCAGAACCCGATACGCCTGTAACAGCAATAAATACCCCTAAAGGAAATTTTGCAGTCACATTTTTCAAATTATGATGTGTAGCACCCTTGATCTGAATTTGTGTCTTACCGGGTTTGCGACGTTTTTTTGGGATTGGAATAGAGAGTTTGCCAGTAAGATATCCGCCTGTAATCGATTCTTTGCTGTCGATGAGGGCTTTGATGTCACCATTAACCACAATTTCACCACCGCGTACACCTGGTCCTGGGCCGAAGTCGACAATTCGGTCTGCTTCCCAAATAGTGTCTTCATCATGCTCTACCACAATCACAGTATTTCCGATATCGCGTAGATGCTTGAGGGTATGTATCAACTTTTGGTTGTCGCGCGGATGAAGACCAATTGAGGGCTCATCCAGCACGTATGTGATGCCCACAAGTCCACACCCAATTTGCGAAGCTAAGCGCACACGCTGAGCTTCGCCGCCGGAAAGTGTTGGGGCTGTTCTATCTAAAGACAGGTAATGTAAGCCCACTTCCATCAAAAAATTTAAACGCTGCTTAATCTCTTTTAAGAGTTCATCTGCGATCAGAAGTTCATTTGGGGTTAAATTAATATGTTCAAAAAAAGAAAAGCAGTCCTTAACTGTATAGCCAGTGAGTTCGCTAATGCGTTTGCCATCCAGCAAGGTTGCGGCAGGGTATGGTTTGAGGCGTTGACCTTCGCAAGCCGGGCAAATTTGCTCATGCATGAGTTTTTGTATCTTTTTGCGATACCCATCACTTTTGGCTTCGGCAAAGCGGGTTTTAGCTTCGTGGATAACACCGCGCCATTGCACGTGATCGGTCCATGTGGCTCCGGTTAAAGGATGCTGAAAATGCATACGGGTCCATTTTTTTTCAGTGCCATATAGAAAGATTTTTTTAGCTTTTTCTGAGAGCTTTTTCCAGGGGGTGCGTACATCAAATTTATAGATATCTGCGAGATTATTATAGATATTTCCATAGCGTACAGTTTGATAGGGACTTGCTACCGAGCAGCAGTCTTCAGCAATACTAAGATCAGGATTGATGATAAGATTGAGATCAAAGGAATTAGAAGTGCCAAGCCCACTGCATTCGGGACACATCCCCGAAGGACTATTAAAAGAGAAATCATGCGGCTCTAATGAAGAATAAGATTGTCCCGATTTTTGCGAATAGGCATGCATCGAAAAGAGTTGCTCATCCTCATGATCGGCATCTAAAATACTCATAACACCGTTGCCAAGACCTAAAGCCCCTGTGATGGCTTCTGCAATACGTGAAAAGTTGTCCGGTTGTACGGTCAATCTATCGATGACCACATCGACATCGTGAGCGACATTGCCATCCAAACTGATTTCGTCGCTAATATTAATAATTTGATTATCCACGCGCACACGCATGAAGCCTTTACGCACCAATTCTTGGAAATCTTCTTTAAATTCAGCCTTTTTCCCTCTGGCATAGGGGGCGAGTACGATCAATCGTTTGCCTGCAGGTAAACTCTGCACCGTTTTAATGATGCGTTCCCGGCTTTGTGGAGTGACGGCTTCACCGCTGATTGGACAATGTGGAATGCCTACCCGCGCAAAAAGAACTCGAAAATAATCGTAAATTTCAGTAATGGTTCCCACAGTGGAGCGCGGATTGCGTCCAGCACTTTTTTGTTCAATTGAAATGGTGGGGGAGATGCCGGAAGCATGTTCAAGATCTGGCTTGGCCATATCGCCAAGTTGACGACGCGCAAAAGTGCTTAATGATTCGACATAGCGCCTTTGTCCTTCAGCATAGAGGGTATCAAAAGCTAATGATGATTTTCCGGAGCCTGAAACGCCAGTGAACACGATTAATTCATTAGTATCGAGGGTTAAGTCAATCGATTTAAGGTTGTGGACTTTGACTTTTTTAAGAACGATTTGTCGATTATTCACTTTATTTTTTATCTCTTTGCAAATATACCAGGTATAGGGTGTCGCCTGATATGGTTGTTATTAAAAATGACCGATATAGGTCCGTTAGAGATTATAGTATATTTCCATGATTGACAAAAGAGTAAAAAGGATGAACATGTTAAATATGAATGTATTGATCTATTACATGATGTGGATAAGTGTGGGTATTATTGGCATTAACCTATCGTGTAATGCCAAAGAAGATAATCTACTAAAGGATGGATTTGCTGCAGTGGCTATTACTACCGATGATGTCGAGGGTTTATACGTGCAAGCGATTGAAAAGGATTACGAATTATACGTTCAACTTGGGGCAGATTGGGATACCGATGGTAAAGACGGAGAAACGAAGTTTGCAGGATTGCAAGTTTTGGAGCAGCCAACAATTTTATTTATAAAGGACGATAGTTTTGATCATATGAATGAGATAGCCTTTGAAAATGTTCGACCTAACACGCGTGTTAAATTATCGAAATCTGACATTGCTGAAATCAATGAAGCGTTGATTATCAGCCATATTAAATCAAGATCGGTGAACCCCAAAGAATTCAATATTGACCTTGATTGACATTTTGCCTAAAAGTCTTTGTAGCCTATGCGAAGCCCTGGAGTGCTCGGATATTCCGAGCCCTTCAATTCAGTCAAATCACTCCAAGCTAAAAAACAAGTGGCAGCAGAAAACCTTAATCAAAAGACCCTTTAAGCTATTGCGAAGCCCTGGAGTGCTCGGATTTTCCGAGCCCTTTGATTCAGCCAAATCACCCCCGCTAAAATATAGGTCCAGCAAAAAGTATTTTGCTAAAAGCCCCTTTGATTAATACTTTCTACTGCAACTTATCTTTTAGCTTGGGGTGATTCGGCTGAATTAAAGGGCTCGGAAAATCCGAGCACTCCAGGGCTTCGCATATGCTAAAAGGCAATTTTAGCAAAATGTCTTCTGCTGCAACTTATATTTTTGTTTGGGGTGATTGGGCTGAATGAAAGGGCCCGAAAAATCTGGAGCAAGGTTGACTTATTCTTTTCCTAGAATGCCATTAAATCCACCTAAATAATTCAATTAATTGTTTCAAATTAATCTATTCAACATATGTTATTTTAGGCAATAATGAATAAAGTACAACAATGTCATTCTTTTATTTTTTAAAATGTCTGGAAAATCGATTTTTTGTATAAAAAAGAATGTTTTACAAAAATTAACAAATTCTTTATAAATTCTTTACATCCATTTATTATCATCTGTGGAAAATTAGAATAGCTAGCATGATATATGTGCAGCATAAGACTTGTTTTACTCGTGAATACAGCGCATTGGAGTAGGCTCATCAATGGAGGAGAGGTTGCAAATATGTGAATTTGCATTTGATAAATTTGTTGCTTAGTCTTTTATAATTGAGCTTAAGAATTACAAAAATCATGAAAGTTATGGATTTTAACAAAATCGTAATGATCATAAGTATTTAGAATTTCTTTATTTAAAATAACAATGGAGTTTTTATGACCGCAATAGTAAGTTCCCCACAATTACCAGGATATCCCCCTCTTACTATTAATATTAATACAGAAAAACCAAAAGAGGCAGATAAAAAAGATGACAAGAAATCACAATCGCAAGCCTATCTTCCAGGACGTGTCTTGTATTTGGGTCTTGAATTTTATTTAGTCCATCAAGCCATGCTCACTTTTGATAACCAATTATACCGGGAAACTTATTTAGCTAGTATGGCAGCCGGAACTGCATTTGGTCTTTATAAATCAATGACGACAGGTAAAGATGTTGATTTAGAAAGAAGAGCTGAATCTTTTGCAAAGAGCGATCTGATTAACAAAGTCTTCATGACAAGTGAAGCTTATATTATGGGAACTCCTATGATAAGGTTAACATTGCGTGTCACAGAGAGATTAGGAAATTTAATGCCCTTCGTTTGTGGCTTCAGTATTGGTTCTGATGTATCAAGCTATCTATATAAAAATCTAATTCCAAAAAAAATAAAATCATAGGAGATTAAAATGGTACCACCAGTAGCAGCAGCGACATTCGCAGCATTTTTAGCTGCATTACCTAACAACCGTTATGATGGACCAGCACTAGCAGCCCTTCTAGCACATAATGATGCTCTTAATGCAATACCTGCACTTCCAGTAGTAGTTAGGACGCTAACGAGAACTCAGAAAATATTTAAAGATATTGGTAAGCCAACAGGTTTTCGTAATGGCATATCTTCTTTAGTAACAATAGGTGTTAGAACATGGATCGAGATACCTAAACTTAAGCTATTATCAGGTTTTTTGGGGCTAGCAAGTTTACAGGTGGCAAAAAACAAAATTCTTCCACAAGAAACTATAGCATTTATAGATACAAAAGCACAATTTGCATTAGAATTAGGTGACAAAATTTTAACGCAAAATGAAATTAATTTAAGAGCTACTGGTGTGGTTATAGGAAGAGTAGCGGCATTAACTGCCGTACCATTCTTTGGATTAATAACAGGGGCTACTAATACTTTCGTTGACAATGCTGCAAATACAACAGGGAGTGTGACAGATAATCTTGTTGATCAAGCCGCACATCTTACATCGAAAACTTCTAATAATGCTTTAAATAGCTTTGGAAATGCTTCAGTGGAACTTGCAAACAATGTTACTGTGAAAATATTGGAGGTAGCTCAAGAAATTACGGATAATATCCAGAATACAATTAGCGGAGTTTATCCTCAGACGATTTCCAATGTGGGACAGAATTCCATCAACAGGTCGAGTTCGCCAAAAATCGGACTGTACGAGGAATTATTGAATGGAGGCACTTTTCTGTCAAATAAAGTTTATCAAACATTTGTTGATTTAACTTCTTTCAACCCAGAGAATGCTACTAAAGGTGACATTAGCTTGAAAATGCACTGTTTTGATGAAATCCCGGATGGATTATTTTTTTGTCCTGCTTCCTCTATGGATGAACAGATTCATGCACATACGCAAACTTTATTATCTAATAGTTCTAATATAACTCAGCCTATTCAGCAAAAAATTCAGGCACTATTTGGAGATTTTGATTATCAAGCATGGCAGGACTGGATTCAATCCTCGGAAGTCAAAACTGTAGTTGCTACAGCGACTACCGTAGCTGCTGCGGTATTTGTAGGTTGGAAAGCTTATCAATTTATACAGAATGCTAAAAAAGTTGAAGTTGTCGCTGCAGGAGTTATTACTCCCGAATCACCTAAAGCCCTTGATATACAGGCTGAATTGAATTTGTTAAAAGGTGATCTTATTATACCTGCTAAAGATGTAATACTACCTGCGCTTCCAAGTGCAGTGAGTGATGAGAAAAATAATAGGAATCTATGTTTAAATTTGGCGACTGATCCTGTGGCTTTTGCAGATCATATTAGCTAAAAGCTATTGTTATATATGCGAAGCCTTAGTGAGGCTGACAGTGAATAGAAGTAAATAAGACAATTTGCGTATGGCGAAGCCCCTGGAGTGCGTCGGCTCTGCCGCGCCCTTTTATTCTGCAAATTACTAAAAGCTAAGAATTAGATGCGTAATGCAAGATTAAGTTTCAGCTACAATTTTAAACAGCAATGTTTGTATTCGTATAGAACAAAAGCGCTTAGCTTATAAAATTGTTGCTGAACCTTAAGTTTTAGCGTAAAGATTGGCTGAATGAAAGGGCTCGGAAAATCCGAGCATTTCAGGGAGCTTCGCTCATTTAATTATTAGACCGCTTTTATTTGTTTAACTTTATTGAGCTTCGCTCATCCAACTTTACTACAATCACTTTTACTTAGTTTTATTTTTGTTTTTGCTTTTCGGTATCTTCTTTTTCCAGGTTTAGACTGTCGACCACAATTTGCAAGGCCGATGAACGGCCAGGCATGAAAATTTGCCCTTGAATTGAGGCTGTAGCTTTTTGAGCTTCGCCTTCAAGAAGCTTTTGTCTTAACTCTGGAGTTAGCTGACGTGCAGCCAGGTTGAAAACAGCGGCTTGTTGACCAGATGTGCTAGTAACTGGATTTAGTAATTGAAACTGGGTGTTATCACCAATGGATGTCAAAAAGACAGAGTGAGCATCGTGTGACAGCTTTCCTTTAACTTTGATATGAATATCTCGGATGGATAGTCCTACCAGGCGCATAGGTACATTGACATCAGAAAATGAAAAACGATAATTGGGTCTCCATTTTATCGTTGCCCCACCACTTCCCTGATCTAATGCGACCTCAGCGATGCCAGGCACCTTTCTAAATTCTCTTTCTAATTGCGTCATACAAACTTGTGTACACAGAAGAGATGTCCATTTTAGCGTAACAGTCTCAATTTCGCAAAATAGAAAACAGCCTGAAAAGCAACTGAAAAAAATGCAGCTTAAGCAGAGAATATAAGAAGAATAAATTTTATCGATTGCCATGTTTGGTCCTTTCATTAATTATAAGTTTATTTTACACAAAAGACGAAAAAATATTATGCATCCCTCCGCCAGTGTTTCGTGTAATTTGTTTTAACTAATTATAAAAAATACGTTAGTCACGGGCTCCGAGTCTCAAGTGATTTTTTGTCTGTTCCCACGCGTGCAGCGCCCGTGGAACGATATAACAATTACATCCTTTTGCAGTTCAAACAATCTTAAGCCATACCATCTTTCACCCTATCATTTTTTGCTTCATTTTGAAATTAATTTTTATTTAAACTGCATTTTAGTTATACTAGATTTATTTAACTCGCATTGAAAGTTAGAGCTTTGGCATATGATTCGCTATGCGGAAATATCTAAAATATCAAAAGTTGAGTTGTCTTAAACCTGAGAGTTTTTAATGATCCATACGAAAATAATTTGTACGATTGGCCCTGCTGTCAACACCTTAGAAAAAATTATGGCTTTGATGGAAATGGGAATGAATGTGGCTAGGCTTAATTTCAGCCATGGCACCCATGAACAG
>JACDGH010000291.1 GCA_013815395.1 Parachlamydiaceae bacterium | reverse complement strand
GGCTATAGGCATGTTTTCCGATGATTTGCCAATAGATTGGGCTAGCTCGGATGGAAAGAAAATATCTTTGAATGGGGATTGATGAGGTTCCAGTGCAAGCGTTGAACTGGTTTTTGAACATGAGGGGATTTCTAAACCCATATCTTTGAGCGACTTAACTACATGTTCAATTTTCTTTCCTTCTTTTTTTATTTCAACTCCAAAGAATTTTTTTGCAATCAGGTTTAATATTAAACTTGTAGCTAAGGCGGAGGCTACACCGCAGGCTTCAGAATTGTAGTTAATCGTTTGAGGTACTACAAAAGGTGCTCCTTAAAAACCTATGGCATTACCAATATCAATTGCCCTATTCTTAAGATCAAAATGGTTTTCTAAAAATGTTGGAGCAAAAGAAAACCCCCATGAGCAGATACCTACATAATAACCATTAACGCCCCATGAAAAAATTCCTGGATAGGTGATAACCAGCGCGCGGGTATAAAAACCCACCCCTCCAGATATTGCACCAATAAGGGTATTGCTTGGAATGAGATAATTGAAGCTTGTATGTAACGTGCCGCTGACAAATTCTTTGATGTAGGATGAAGACATAGTGGATATTGTTATTTTTTTAAATATTGTTTGGAGAAATTTTTAAATTCTGCACACACAATATCGACTTGTCTCACATCAGTCAAGGGTCTTGTTAATGTTTTCACTCATATTATAAATGATGCTTGAAATTTGTGCTTCATCTTCAAAAAAAGAAAAAACATCTTGGATTGTATCCATTTTGCCATTTTCGACAGCCAGCATGTAAGCAATGAGATCCCCATTCTTCCTTTCTATATAACCCCCGAAGGCTTGTGTGATTAAAAAGAACTTATCGGTCGCTAAATTGTAAGATATCCCCGTGCCAGGCTTTGCGCGCACTTTGCCCACTGCATTGGTATTTTTTCCAAAATCTTCTAGATTACCATCCACGCCAAGAATAGGCAAAGCATCGTAGAAATGCTGAAATTGTTTAGAAGATTTTTTATGCATAAATTCTAACAGCTGCACCTCTGCAATTGGTGTGAATCTGTTTTCATTGCCTCCGGCAGCATCAATGATAACAAAACTATCAGGCGAAAGTTTGACCTCATTTTGAAGAAATTTGCCTATCATGCGTACGCCATCATCATACGATTTTTTGTCTTCCTTAATAGCTAGCAAGAAAGGAATTAAGTTGGCGCCTATATTATGGCTTACTTTTAGAATGAGTTTTGCATATTCTGAAAGGGGTGGTGAAGTCCAAAGTGCCACCGGATGAAGGTTTTTATAAGATTCTGAAAGTGGAGAAAGTAGTGCAGCAGGCGATGCTTTTTCTTCTGGCAAATTAATTTTTATGCCTTGCTCTTGAAGAGCTTGGATAAAAGCTGCGCGGGCAAATTCACTAGCATTTTTTACGGAGAATGTACGCACGACATCTTTTTGATCAATGGGGATGGATCCTTTAACAAGAATTTTATGACCTGTAATGTCGGAGCTGACCTCAAAATTCAAGGCTTCATCTTTTGCAACGGTCTTTACTTGATTAGTAATTTCGTAACCTGGGACCTTTGGACGCCATGACAATGCAGCGATTTGACCAATCGAAGATGGGTTGATGATAATATCGATTAAATTCTCATTGAGGAAGATGGGGGAAATGCTTACCCCTCTTTCTTCGGTGGTATCAAAAAGTGTTGTGTCAATAAGAACATCTCCTTTAATTTCCTTAATCCCTTTTTGATAAATTTGTGCCGCGAGTGCATTGATGCCATGCAAGGGGTTTTCTTTGGTTAAAATCACACTAGGAATATTATTGGCATAGAGATGGTCGAGTTTTGTATAAGCGATTTTATCAGAATCCCCTTCTCGGCCACCCATTGTGAGATCTCCTTGTGCGACTAGTACCAGGTTTCCCTGAAGTTGGCCATTTTGAAGATCACCTAAAGCATACACAGGGGTTTTAAAGCGATAATCATCACCATAGGCATTGATGAGGGCAGCCACGGAAAATAATTTGGTTGTGGAGGCGGGCGAAAATAGTTTATTGGAATTGGTATCTACAAAGACTTCGCCTGTCTGGATATCTTTGGCATATAATGCCCAAGTGGAGTGTTCGTACTTAGGCTGATGAATTATTTTTAGAATTGCTTCCGGGAGCGTTTTTTCCTTAGCGTGCAGTGCAGAAAATGCCAATAGTATTGAAAGAAAACAGAATAATATTGTCTGGTAGATTTTCATGTTTTGCTCAATTAAGGGTTTTGAAATACAAATACCACTTATTTTAATTAATAGCAAAAAATGTGGTTCTTGGAAAGAATTGGGGGTGGAGGTGAAATTAAAAGGTTTACACAGAAAATGGACTTGGTGGGTGGTATTAATAGATTGGATAATACGATGAACATTTCGTAACGACTCTATACGGCCTATCCATTTCGTCCCGCTTCTATACGTTTTAGAGGCTAAGGGGAAACGCAGAGACGGGGAGAAACGCGGAGACGCTGAGAACTAAATTAGTAAATACAACAATTTATATTTTAAAGAAGGAGCGACAAAATTAGGAGTTCTATTTAGCTTGAATTTGTAAGTTCGATCTACTAATTTTTAAATCCTCTCGCCTAAAAATTACTGATAACCAACTTTAGTTCTCGGTGCCCCCAGGTCTTTCCTCGTCTCTGTGTTTCCCCTTAGCCTCTAAAACGTATAAAAACTACCCTAAGAAATCCCGCCCCAATTTTTTTCAAGAACCAAAAATGTAAGTATTAGAATTTTTTATAATATTAGCAGGGCTGCCATGCCGAAGGTGACTGGAAATAGAAGAAAGTAGATTGTAAGACTTTAGCGAAGCCAATGGAGTGCGTCAGATTCGCTGCCCTTCAATTCAGAAGATCAAATGTCTCTATAAATACAACTTAAATACCTTTATTTTATTCGACCTATGGCGTCAAAGAATTGACTTCTGAAATCGGCATTGCCGAATTGACCTCTCAGCACGTTAGTAATGGTGAAGCTGTTTTCACTCTCTACGCCGCGAGATTTAATGCAGTGATGTTCAGCTTGCAGTGAAACGGCAACGCTTTCTGTATCAAGAAGAATGCTTAAGGAATCTGCAATTTGAGCAGTTAAAC
>JACDGH010000290.1 GCA_013815395.1 Parachlamydiaceae bacterium | reverse complement strand
GATCAAGATGATCTAATGCAAACTCAAGTGCGCGAAAAAAAGCCTCATCCTGCTGCTTATCATCGGCTTCATGAGATATTGGTGTAAAATTGGATATGATGTGGGAATAGGTGCAGACGCCGTTGCTATGCAGTTCTTTGCCATTATCATGCGCATCTACACCAATGATTAAGGAATTTTCTAAAAATTCACGTTCCTTAAGACTAATAATGTTAGATTGAAACAGATGCAGTAGTATCATACCGGCACTGCTCATGCTGCCCTGGTATTCAACTTGATGATGATCGAATAGTTTGCGCTCTGGATCATACACGCCTCCGACATCACAAACATATTCACATCGAACTAATTCATCATGCTGGCGTGTTCTAACAATGCATTCCCGATCAATTAAATCAAATAATAATAAAAGGGCACAAGCCGTCACTTCATCAGCATGAAAAGTGCCGTCATGCGTGCCAACACTGCGGGGGATTTTAATGTTACTGTTACTCATCTTTAGGACACCTCATCCTAATTTGCTTCAGTGGGTGCATATTGATTGAATTGAGGATTATGTCAGATAGAAATATTTAACGCAAGTTGCTAGTCGCGCAGCGACTAGCAACTGTCAAATCCTGGAATATAATGGCCTCTTTAAACGTAGATTATCGATCCCCTAAAGATTAGATGATATCTGCCTCATATTCAATGGCTTCAATGTTCTTTGTTTCTTTGCCTGTTTTCTCGCTAAATCATTATATTTAAGCATGATATGACTAAAATCATTTTATAGCATATTCATTGTTCGCCTTTTGTGCTCCCTTAAAAACAAAATAACAGCTTCTCCGCCTGGTTTTTTTGTGGAAACTGTGTTGACAATCTGTTTATAAAAAACTCCTATTCATAGATCTCTGATAAACATAAAAAAATGACTTTCCTGACCTCTCCTCCAATAATATTTACAAGTAATTTACAATAAGTGGGTTATAATATAATAACGAAAAAGTTTTTATAAATTTAAAAAAATTTTTTTTCGAAAATCTCTGTGACTAGCGCGCTTCTAATTTGTTCGCAACTGGTGTATAACTCGAACTTTGCACATTTTTTTCATCTGTCTGTGTAAGAGGTTATCCTTCTGCAAAGGCCGATGCAAAAAATGTACAAATTTCAAGTTTTGAAATTTTATAAATAAAAATAATTCTTGTTGAATGTATTGCTTTTGGATAATATGCTCTTAAAATAAGCGCTAAGGAAAAATTAACGATGGAAAATTATCTCGATCTAGAATCCTGCGATTTGGTGACCCCTGACGGCCAGATCACTAGCTTAAAGCATATTGATGCAAAAACAGCCGAAGCCACTGTCTCCATCCAAAAAATTTCCCCCACTTTTGTGGGCTTTCAAATCGATCGTGAATATGTCATGTTCAACATTAAGAGCACTTTGGCACAGGTTGGTTTGGATGGCGTGGGCTTTGAATATGAGATCGATCAAAAAAATCGTTGCGCACATGTTAAAGTGCAATTAAATGCCATCGGTCCCATTGCTGTGGCTTTGCTCAGCCTGATCGAGGTGGGTGCCTATATTGGAAAATTATTTGCCGCCGATGAACGTCGTAGGGTCCGCGATCCCCATTATCTTGGCCGCATGTTCGGTCGTTCAGATCGCTGGGGAAGACCTCTGCTTTCTCTTGGTGGGCTACACGGCGGTAATGATCTGATTTTAGATAAAGTTGATGGACGCACTATAGCCTATGTTACGCTGCAAAATGGCCGCATCACCTACGGCCCTTCTATTTATGGATTTTTACCGACCCTGGCTAAGGCCCTGTTGTCTAATATGCACACACGTGGTTTACTGAGTCTACATCAACATTTAAACTCCACTTTGCCTCGCAGCATGGGAGAGGATGACATTCTTTTAGTACGCACTCATCCACTACATGTGCGCACAGTCTTCGGTCGAGTGGTCAACAACCTCCTTTCGCAAGGTTATCTTCACACCTCAGCTTCTGTTTTGCAACCCGACACCTTTGCTTCAGGCGATATTTATGAACTTTATGGAAAAAGCAAAAGAGAGCTAACGGATATTCCTCTGGAATTTTACACCCTAGAGCCGTATCGCGAATATGTTTTCTTCTCAGACCGCGATCAACTTCAAGAGTGTTTAGAAGATAGTTCGATACTCTTTAAAGCCTTTGCCACCGCCCCCGAACCCATGGACAATCGCGCAGCAGTTTTCATTGTTAAGGGTGAGCAAATGATCAATCTTAAACCCGAGGATTGGATTGTCAGAGACACAAGACAGCACGATTTTCCTGGTAGCATGCAAAGTGCACGGCAAGGCTTAATGGTGGAAAGGTATATTGAACAGCAGCCATCGTACCCTTTTCTAAAAAGCATCGATGCGGGCTGGATCACTAGCCAAGGTATTTTATTAACGCGTTATTTCCCTTCTCCCTTAATGAAAAGGATGCTGCTCAGCGATCAAGTGCAACGCTGTCTCAAAGGAATCTATTTCCAATACCCTTCCCATTCGCATCAAAATTATTTTTCATCGGAAGATCGCGCCTTGTTACATGATCTTGATAAATTTGGCATTCCTATTTTTTGGGTGGATGAAGGCACTGGAAATATTTTACAATATACCCAAAAGCCCGACCGCGATTCTGGCATGTTTGTGCCTCTGCCTTTAGTCGACAAATTTCTTAAATCCACAGTCTTCGGAATCTACGGCTCAAATCTCCTTGAAGGCAATTTCGAAAAGGAACTGCGCAACCTTTTAAGTGGGGTGATGGAAATGCGTAAAGATATGAACCATCCCTTATTAAAAAAAGATACTCCTTTGACATTAGTTACTGGAGGGGGGCCAGGTGCTATGGAAGTTGGAAATAGGGTGGCTAAAGAACTGCAGATAATATCTTGTGCCAACATCGTCGATTTTCGACAAAAAGATGTTTCTGTTGTTAATGAACAAAAGCAAAATCCTTATATACAAGCAAAAATGACTTATCGTTTGGATAAGCTGGTTGAACGTCAGGCTGAATTCAATCTCGATCTTCCTATTTTCTTAACTGGCGGCGTGGGCACCGACTTCGAATTTTGTCTTGAAGAAGTGCGTCGCAAAGTTGGCTCTGTTCCTCCAAACCCCATTCTTTTATTTGGCGAGGTCGAGTAC
>JACDGH010000031.1 GCA_013815395.1 Parachlamydiaceae bacterium | reverse complement strand
AGTCGAAGAGCCTTTATCACCACAGCCGCTGTCCCAAACAGTGATCTTATCAATCTTGATATTTTTGATAGCCTCAGTTTGCATCCGAACAATTTCTTCAAGTTTTTCTATTAAAAGCATTGTGGAGGCACTACGTGCATCATTTCCACAAGCTTCAACTAAAAGTTTGTAACCCTTAGCTTTAGCATCAAGGAGCTTGTAAATACCTTCTGCTTCGGCTACTTTGATTGCCAAAATCGCTTCTGCTTCGCCACGCGCAATCAAGACTTTACTCTGCGCTTCTGTCTCAGCTTCCAGCTGAACTTTTTTCTTTCTGATCTCTTGTGGAACAATTTGATCTGTCTCAAGGAATTGTGTCTGAGCTTGGGCACGCGCTTTTTGGATTTCGGCTTCAGCGTGTTGACGAGCCACTTGACTACGCTGAGATGCTTCGGCTTCTTTTTCTGCCAAAATAGCATTTGTGTAAGCGATATGTGCTTTGGAGTCGTTTTCGCCTTTTACCGCTTCAGCATTATAGCTCGCAACAGATACGCGACGATCTCTTTCCGCTAGGGCTTTACCTATATCACCCTGCTTTTCTTGCTCAGCAACATCCACTTTGGCTTGGTTTACCGCCATAGAGGAGGCCTTCATGCCTATGCTCTCGATATATTCGGACTCGTCGGTAATGTCGGTGATGTTGACGTTCAAGAGTGTTAGACCGATTTTGTGCAACTCGGGTTCAATGTTTTTCTTGATTGACTCCAGGAAACATTCTCTGTCTTGATTTATTTCCTCGATGCGCAATGATGCTACGGTCAAGCGCAACTGTCCAATAATAATTTCCATTGCCATGGAGTCGATGCCCTTTTGGTCGAGATCAAGCAATCGAACTGCTGCGTTGTTCATAACCTCTGGGGTTGTGCCAACGGCAATAGTAAATGTACTTGGAACGTTGACGCGGATGTTTTGATGCGATAAAGCACCTTTCAATGGTATATGAATAGTGCGCGGCGTAAGGTCAAGAAAAGCGTAACCTTGAATTAAAGGCCATACGAGAGTTCCTCCGCCGTGGTAGCATTGGACAGTCTTGCTTCCCGAGACACGACCAAAGACGACCAAAACTTTGTTTGAGGCACATCTGCGATACAGCTTCGCTAAAAAATAGACCGTGGAGAAAATAAAGAGTAGAAATCCAACAACTGTAATTCCTAAATAAGATTGTAATATTTCCATAATAATCTCCTAAATTTTTTCAATGATAACAGTATTGCTATCAAAGACATTTATAACTTTTATGCGCGTGAAAGAGGCAATTTCGACATTATTAAGTGAGATAGCATCGATCTCTTGGGTCATTTCATTCATGGAGATAGATATTTTGCCTACACCATCCTGAGGGATACGCTGATAAGTCAGCCCTTCTTTGCCTATAATTTCATTGATATTAAAAACGCTGCCCGGACTTTGAAGCTTTTTTGCTAAACGAAAGATGGATCCGCTAATGAGGATGGCAGAAAAACCCATTGCGAAGCTGATCGCCAATGATGGGTGCGTTGAAAGTCCAAATTCTTTGTTACATGTTAGAGCTGACCAGCCAAACATCATTAAAAATCCAGTGAGAGCTTGGCGAGAGAGCCATTTGATGTTCCCGGCATCAGCACTACCATCATCTATTTCCTGATCTCCAAGGCCAATAAATGTAAGAATGAATTGGATAATGAAGAAACCCGAACCAGTTAAGGCACAAAACCAATAGAAAGATTCGTTATCAAGAAAAACTGCGAGGCTTGTTATGTAGTGTAACATATTTATACCTAAATATTTATAGGAATAATTTACCCAGCTTTTATTTGTTTAACAAGTAAAAACTAAATCTATATAATTGAGCAAAAGAGAGATTAAAATGAAAAATATTGCTGTGTATCTATTTTTTTTCCTTACCTTCCTTATTCCGAACTTAAGCAGTGCAACTATAAATGTTGGGATTGGAAAAACTGATATTACTCCTCCCATTGGAACTCCTTCTGCGGGGTATACAGATCGTAAAGGAATCGGAATGCAAGGAATTCATGATCCCCTTCTTGCTATTGCACTTTTTATTGATAACGGAGTGAAACAAATAGTTCTTTGTAGTGTAGATCACTTAGGTTTTACCTATGAAATGACACAAGATATTGTTCAACAAATCCATAGTACACCGCAACTAGAACAATGTGAAATTTATATTAGCTCTTCCCACACTCATTCCGGAGGAGGAGCTTATTTGAATATCCCACTATTAGGTCAAAGTCTTGCTGGTACTTATAACGCGGACATTGCTAATTTCTATGTAATAAGAACCGTTGAGGCAATTATTCAGGCAAGTCAAAATCAATCGCCTTCAAAAATAGGTATTGGATATGGTAGTGCTGGGAATTTGAGCAAGTATCGAGGGCTTTGGCCTACAAATATCAGTCCTCTTACAGATGTCGCTGTCCTTAAGTTCACTAAGCTTGACAATACTCCTTTTGCCGTTCTCTTCAATTATGCAGTTCATCCAACTCTATTGAAAAGTCAAAATCTATTATTTTCTTCTGATTTTGTAGGGTACGCAAGAGACCACCTCCAATCACTTCTGGGCTCTAATGTGCAACCCATTTATTTTAATGGCGCACAGGGGGATATTATTCCGGTTGTCTTTAATGAAGAAGATCGCTTTGCTTCTTGTGCATATCTCGGTCGATCATTAGCTGAAGCAGTACAGAAAATTTGGAATGAAGTGGAAACACAAGATACTTTAGATATCAAAACACAACGTGAGCAGTACGCATTTAAGCCCCTAGCTACCCCTTTTGGAATGAATTTGCCGATTGATCAATATAAAAGTGAAATGAATTTGATCATTTTAAATCAAATGCACGCCTTTATTACGATACCAGGCGAGCTAAGCTCTATCTACGATCAACGTTTAAAAGAAATTGGAAAGGGTCTTGGCTATCAACATGTTTCTATCTTTGGCCTGACAAACGATGCGCATGGATACATCATCCTACCTGAAGCTTGGGAGCATAAGACATTTGAATCTAGACTTTCTTTTGGAGGAAAAAATTACGGTGAGCTAACTAAAAATCGAGCCGAAAATCTTTTAAAGAGCAACATCTCAAATTAAACTTATTTAAGACAGAGGCTCCTTTTTGAATAAGAAACCCCTTTACTTCCTTGCGGTATTAAGTTGCTTAATCGGAAGCTTATATTTTTACTTCAATACCACTCATGAACTTTTTTTCGATGAATGTGCTTTTTGTGATCAAAAGGTTTTAATACGTCAAAAATTTTATGAAGATGATCTTGTAATCGCTCTTTATACCCATAAACCAATTTTTCCCGGCCATTGTCTTATTATACCAAAAAGACATGTGGAACGCTTTGAAATGCTAAATGAAGAAGAAATTTCGCAAATGGGTCGAGTCATTAAGAAAGTCAATGTGGCTGCCAGTAACGTCTTTGGAACCTCTTCCTATATTCTATTACAAAAAAATGGACTAGAAGTAGGACAAAGCGTCCCACACGTTCATTTTCACTACATTCCTCGCAGAACAGGTCATAACTCTACTCTAAAATTTCTCATAAAAATGTATATTGCCAATGTTCAAAACCCCCTATCTCGTGCCGAAATGCAAAAAGTGGTGGAACAAATGAAAAAGGCAATAGAATCTGATGATATCAATCGTTGATTTGAATGATTATAAATAAGCTTTATAGCTAACTCTCCCTTTTCGCAGCTTCTAAAAGATCAATATCAGAGTTACATATCAGCTTAAGATTACGAGTTATCTTTTCAATATTCCAATCCCACCATGCTATTTCATTTAGACGCGCAATGGTATGGTCATCAAATCGCATTTTCACAACTTTAGCGGGATTTCCGGCAACTATTGCATATGCTGGCACATCTTTGACAACTACCGCTCGTGCGGCGATGATGGCGCCATTTCCTATCGTAACACCATTCATTATAAGAGAGTCATAGCCTAACCATACATCGTTGCCGACTACGATATCTCCTTTTACTGGTAAATCGTGGACATTGAAGGCTGTTTCCCATCCGTGACCAAATATTGGAAATGGATACGTACTTAGAGCGTCCAGTTTGTGATCCCCTGTCATAATGAACCGCGTTTCTGCAGCGATAGCGCAAAACTTACCGATAACAAGCTTTACTTTGGAAAAATCGTAGTTATATAAAACATTATACTCCTCAAACTTATCTGCACCATGCCTGCGATCATCAAAATAGGTATAATCCCCAACGATAATGTTGCTTGCTTTAACAAAGTTATTTAGAAAAATCAATTTGTCATAATCTTTAATAGGATGTAGAGTTTTAGGGTCGGGACCTGTCATGATCATGCTCCTTTTTAAACGATTTAGATTTTATTTTATCAACATTTTCCTCAATATTTGTTAGATGGGTATCTATCTCTAAATCATAGATAACGTCAGCATGTACTTTATGGAATTGCCCTCTTGTGGCCCCTATAATGCGATCACCTCTTTCTTTCTCTCTTTGCTCTAAAACAGAAAGGGGCGCATTTACTCCTACCCACAAAACCCTAAAATCTTTTAAAATTTTCCTCCACTCATCAATCTGCTGTTTACCGAAAGAGACATCATCAATGATAATGTGGTGGCCCATGGTAGCAAGTGCGAGAACTACTTCTTGAAAAGTTTTGCCAATCTTTTGAGCGTAGAGTCCTAGCTGTAATTCTTGGATGATATTACCGACTTCATCCTCCCCTTTTTTCCAGCTAAAACCAAGCAGAGCCTCCCCTCCTTTCCAATCATTAATTTTCTCTGGCATCCACCCAATTATTTTATCGATACCAACATGTAAAAAAGGCACTTCAAATTCCTGTTGCAATTTTTTTGCAAGAGTTGTCTTACCACTACTTGATGGTCCATTTAGATAAATAATTTGCACGTGTTCATTTTTCATGCTAAACAGCCTGGATTGAAGGATCGTTTAATGGCATTCATCATTCCATCCGCCACCAAGAGATTTGATAAGAGATATCGTAAATAAGTATTCTTGGGTATGTGCTTTGACAACAAGCCTCTGATTTTCAAGTAGACTTCGTTCAGCATCTACAACTTCCAAATAGGTCACAAGCCCTTGTCTATATCTGTCGGAAGATAAAGTAAAAGTGACTTGAGCACTTTTAACAGCTTTAATGAGATCTTTTTCCTGCTTGATTACATAGTGAATATTTCCAAGGGCATCTTCGACTTCCTGAAAAGAGCGAAGAACTGTATCTTGATAACGGGCTACATTTTGTAGATAAACCGCTTTTGCAGCTGCTACATTGCCCTGAATTGCACCACCATCAAATACGACTTGGGCAATATTTCCGGCAATTGACCAAAACCTCGCTTTCCAGTCAATAAGATTATGTAATAAGGGGCTAAAGAAACCAATCCCCCCTTCAAAGCTCAATGACGGAAAATACGCAGCATATTGTACGGCAACTTGCATATGGGTTGAGGCCATCTCTCTTTCTGCTTGGCGAATGTCGGGCCTGCGAAGCAGTAAGCTTGAGGGAATCCCTGCAGGGATACTGGGAGGGAATTTTTTCAAGGGATTATGTGGAATGAAAAATTCCGAGGCAGCAACTGTTGTCAGTGTTCCAAGAATATTCTCTTCCAAATTACGTAAGCGGCTTGTATTTTCAAAGTCTGCAAGCACAGAGGCAAGTTCTGTTTCAGCTCGCGAAACATCTGTGAAGTTAACAAGGCCGGCTTCATATTTTGAAAGGGAAATATCATAAGCGTCCTGCCTGATTTTTCGATTCATTTCAAGCACATCGAGCTCCGAATCTAGCCCACGCAATGTATAATAATGAAGGGCTACATCGGCTGTAATACTCAAAATCATATTATTATAAGCTTCAAATCTACTTTCAGCATTGTAAAGGTGGGCTTTATAATTATCATAAATTTTATGCCAGAAGTCCACTTCGTAAGAAACATCAAGGGGTAGACTATATTGGGCTTGCTCGATGCGAAAAGGGCGAGTGTTTACTTGCCCTGGTCCTTGAAATAGGATTAAATTATTTTTTTTAGAGAAGTTAGGGTTTAAGCTTGCTTGAGGGAATTGGGCAGATCTTGCCACAAAAGCAAGAGCCCGTGCTTGCTGCCAATTTTGAAAGGCTTCTTCAATAGAATAATTTTTCTCAAGGGCCAGTCCCTCTAAAGCATTTAGCTCTTCATCTTCAAATAAATACCACCACTGGCCGAGGGCTTGCACATTGTCTGCATAGTCGGGATTTTTCCACCCCGAAGGAGAGTAGACAGAAGGAGGCTCATACTTTTCATATGGTGTGCATCCTGCAAGGCAGATTGAAAAAATAATTAAAAATCTCATTTCTTGGTATCTTCTATAAATACGTCCACCTGTTGCCCCACAAAAACATTAAGGTCTATTGGTCTATTGAAAGCATAGATCACTTGAAGCACTCGTGTATCCACACGCTCATCTGAGGCTCCGGTGAGAGATTTCTTAGGAATTATATAGGGTTCAATTCGGTCAAATTCAAGCGGAAAGCTGGTTTGTGTATTATTCTTAAGGTAGGCAATAGCACGAAATCCGGGATGAAAGCGGGAGGCATTTTGTTCATCAATATCCACCCTAACTTGAAGGCTATTGGAAGTGCCAAAAAGCATGACAGGGCTATCGGCATTTGCAGCAACGTATTCGCCTACACGAATGTTGCTTTGCAGCATGGTTCCATTATTCGGAGCATGCACAGTAAGCCTTTCTATCAGGCGCTGAGTTTCTTCCACTTGTGCTTTTGCTGCTAGCACCTGCATATCTGCTACTAAAACATCGTTCTCGCGTGTTCTAACGTCCTCTTGGCTTACAGCACGTGGGTCGCTAACAGATCTAAGCCTAGCTAATTGATCTTTCAATCGAATGAGATTGGCTTCAGAAACCTTGACATTTGCTTCTTGAGTTAAAATCTTAGCTTGTAGCTCTCTTGGATCTATTTGAAAAAGAGGTTGCCCTTCTTTGACCTGATCTGAAACTTTTACGTAGACCTTTGCTACAATTCCTGCTTGAGGGGCACCGATTGCAATATTCCGATCACTTGACTCTATAATGCCGGAGGTTGCAATCGTGCTTGGGTACGGATTGGCCGCTGATGCACGAGCAAATTCCCTTCCAGGAGCTGGCGTTTGTATGATCCGGACTAAAATAATTGCCAGAATGATCCCTGCGATGCTTACATAAAATGAGAATTTTTTAAAAATAATCATGTGTTTAATTCTTCCTTACTTGACAGCACGACTTTTACTTTTCCGTCATCCATTTTTGCAATACGATTGGCATATTTAAAAATGCGGCTGTCATGCGTTACAATGATTACTGAACGATTGGGATTTTCAGCTACATTTACCAGTAGTTCCATTATTTTTTCTCCATTTTCTGCATCCAGTGCTGAAGTCGGCTCATCGCAGATTAAAAGCGGAGGGTTATGAACAAGCGCCCTCGCAATGGCTATACGCTGTTGTTGTCCCCCTGAAAAAGTTGCAGGGCTGTCATATTCCCTACCTTTCATCCCGACCATTTCTAACACCTCTGCCGCCCTACCTTCAGCCTCAGATCGAGATAAGCCATTAAGCACTAGTGGAATACTTACATTTTCCAAACAACTTAAAGTCGAAATCAGGTGAAATTTCTGAAAGATAAAGCCAATATTTTTTTTTCTAAAAGCTGTAAGAGCCTTTTCTGGTAAATCTTTAAGAGAATTGCCAATCACATCGATTTCTCCAGAATCAAATTTCAATGTGCCAGCTATTACGCTTAAGAGGGTGGTTTTCCCGCAGCCGGAAGGCCCTACAATCATTAATAGCTCTCCCAGCAGGGCATCAAAATTAACATCTCGCAAGGCATGTACCACGTCTTTTCCTGATTGAAATACTTTTGATACGTTCCTAACATGGACTGCATATTTAAGATCTATATCAAGCACGGAACACCTCGGCGGGTTCCAACCGGCTAATTCTTCGAATCCCTAAATAGGCGGCAAGGATGCAAATCAGAAGAACGCAGGCTAAGGTTCCTAAAAGAATCTCATAAGGCATGTAAAATGGGGGCTGCCCTGACTTCAATGTGATAAATCCAAAAATGGACCCAAGCCCCACTCCAATCCCATATCCGGTAAATCCAGCGAATAACGCCTGGATGATTAACATTCTACATATGAGACCATTGCTTGCCCCCATGGCTTTTAGGGCGCCAAGGTTTCCAAGGTTTTCCAAGATGAAGGAATAAAAGGTTTGCCCGCTGACAGTGATTCCCACAATAAAACCTAGTAAAATAGTGGTTCCAAAAGAGATCGGAATTCCCGTATTTTTAATAAACCACCAGATTGTACTCCAAAAAAACTTCTCTTCTGAAACAGCTTTTAAACCGGTTTGCTTTTCTATTTCTAAAGCAGTTTGATCAGGAGTCAAACTTTCAATCGGTTGAACCAAGATAAAAGATAAATTACGTCTTGTTTTAGGTGCCATTTGAATGGCCCTTTCATAGGTCGTATAGATAAATGGGTAGCCGAAAAAAGACCTAGCTGCCTCGCAAATACCGACAATACGTGCCTCATGATCGTTGATATCAAAAGAGTCACCGACTTTTAAGGGCTTTTCGTTGCCTTCATTAAACTTAGCAAGCCCCACTTTATCGATAATGACAGCTTTATCCTGCCAAAGATCTTGCAGACGCCCTTCAATTAAAACAGGGGGCGCGCCTAAAAGCGTCGCTGAATCTAACCCAAAAAGCTGGATCGATTTGAATTGGCCGTTATACAACCTTGCTTGTTGCAAAGAAAAATAAAAGGGAACAGCCCATGCCACACCTGTAACCGAGCGAACTCTTGCTAAATCGGTATCGCGCATCGGCTTGACTTCATTGACCTGTTCTACCTTGGGATCCATCACCCAAACTGGGCTTTGGGTATTTTGAAGGGTTGCAGTTGTCCACCTCATCAATCCGGCAAAAACACATGTTTGCTGTGTAATCAGAAGCGTGCAAAATGAAATCGCGCTGATCAGCATAATGTATTTGCTCCGGTTTTCCAAAAGCATTTTTAAAGCAAAAAAGTACATCTTAGCTGAAATTTACCAATAATTATTAAATTTTATATCGAATTTACTGGAGATTATCCTCCACTTTTGTACTCTCATTAAAGAAGGATTTTATAAATTTTTCAAACTCTGTGAGAGCTCTTAACGAAAACAATTGCGAAGTTAACTGTAGATCCTACACTAACTTGGCAAATATTTAAAGTCACAAATGTTCATTCATCAACTTACATGTTGCACCATCAAAATTTTATAAATTCCAATAGCTTTTAAATCATAAATTCTTTACGATTTTATTAAAGCAATGGGATGATGGCGACAGCCTTCATTACCATTTGCACTATGGTTTAAGTTGAATTGCACCATAGCTTTAATTTTTGAGTAGTGGCCTCGGGTTCAAAATCCAGGTTTAGTGGTTCTTTAGTCCTGGGGCATCAGAACAAGCCTTATTGGCTTATAATCCTGCTATCAGGAGCGCCTATCCACTTTGGGGCACTACTCTTTTTTCTCTCACAAACTTATAAACCACATCACCTATTTTTACCTATGTCAAAACTTCAATTTGCCCACACCCACAAAGACATATTGCAACCGATCGAAGCAACCGCAGTTCTCTTATACAAGCAGGGGAAAATTAATCATGATCATGTTTTGATTCGCATTTACGATGCGCTTTACGCTTATTACAGAGCTATTAATACTAATTTTCCAATACCAACACCTAAATTCAACACGTCACTCGAATTGTCTTTATACGAAAGCATTAAAGAGATTTCTCAGAATCATAAACCTAAGACGATGCTTGATTGTATTATGGTGCTTCGCAAATCAGCTCATCTATGGAATAAAGAGCATGGTTCACGCGGCTATCTAAACTATATTTCCCAATTCATGTAAAATTTAAAAAAATGGAATAGCTACGGACTAGTAGACGAGTCGCAAGGATTTAGATTTATTAGTGTGGGGTTTCAAGATTAGTCAATACATGATCAATTAAAATTCTAGAAATACTAAATGGTGGCGGCAAGGAAGGTAGATCCTCCTTTTTAAACCACTGAGCGTCTAAAATTTCGGATGGATCTATTTTAATTTCACCACTTTTCCACTCACACGTAAAAGCAATCATTAATGAATTAGGAAAAGGCCATGACTGACTACCAAAATATTGAAAGTTCTCAACATATAAACCTACTTCTTCAAAAACCTCGCGCTTGATACAGTGTTCTAGCGTTTCTCCCGCATCCACAAATCCGGCCAGAGCACTATAAAATGCTGCAGGAAAATTAACTCCACGTGCAAGTAAAATCTCATTTCCTTTTTTTATCAGCACCATCATTACAGGACAGATTTTTGGAAAGGTTAGTAGATTGCAAGTAAGACATATTTTTGCTCGCTCATTTATCCTCTCAGAAGTTCTACCCCCACATTGCCCACAGAATTGATGCGTGCGTTCCCACAGCAACAATTGTGCCGCTCTTCCAGCCAAAGCAAAAAGTGCATCATCCATTTTTCCGTAAAGCTGTTGAAGATCTTGTAAAAAAGTGTGTGAAGGTAGCCCTTCGGAACAAGCTTCCCCTACATACATGTTAAGCCCTTTGAATGTTCCAATAAATATTTTATGTTTTAATGAGATGTCTTTTAGTTGATAAGGTTTCAAAGTGTTTTGATCAATTAGAAGTTTAGAATTAATAAAAATAAACCAAAAATCAATTTGAGCATTTTTAAGATCAGGCTGAATGCGATCAATAAAAAAATCTGGCAGTTCAAACGGAATTGTTTTTAATGACATCTATAACTTTCTCCATGTTGATTGTAATATGGTGATCTGATCTTTAGAGATTACTTGATTACTTCATATTTCAATTGCACTAAACCGCTAGGGTAAGCTTGAGTAGATATAAAGCGGCATATCTTTTCATTATTCATTACACTGAAAAGCGGAATACCGTCTCCCAAGATCACGGGGATGATCGATATTGTGATATCATCTACAAGACCCGCTTCTAAAAATCTAGATACAGTCATTCCTCCATCGATCCATACGTGCTTGACGCCCTCTGAATGCAGCCTAGACAATAGGTCAGGCAATTGACCGCAAAACAATCCCACTTCTTCTCTAACTGCTTTTAAGGTACTGCTAAGAACGATAACTTTTTTACCGGTATACGGCCACTTTTCAAAAGCCGAAACTACCTCATAGGTGTTTTTGCCAAATACCAAGGCATCAATACTATTAAAAAATTTCTTAAAACCATAATCCTCTTCCCCAACATGTCCCCTTTCAAGCCAATCAAGGCTACCATCTTTTCGAGCAATATAACCATCAATACTCATCGCTATGTAAATGGAAATTTTTGGATGGTTATTTGTTTTGTTAATAAAAGCATTGATCTTCTCAAATATTGGCTCCTTTATTGTTCGATATCTTTGACCGTCTTCATCAGCTTCTAGAACTGCCTTTCTTTTTAATTCTGCATATTCCTGCGCTTCTTCTGGGTGACTTATAAGATAATCTATAAAACCAAGAAAATTTTTCCATTCTTCATTTTCTGCATAGGTCAGATGAATGTGATATCTTCTTTTATCCTCTTCAGGATCAGATAAAAAAGTTATAAAATAGTGCCGGTGGGGTGTACTAAAGTTTGGTCTAAACTCATATCCTAATGCTTGGAGTTGCTTTGATATCGACTCAATATTTTGTCTATCAGTAGCTATAGCTATATCTATAATGCCCTTCCCACCCAAACCTGGCACTGCTGTACTTCCTATGTGCTCAATAACAACAGGGAGGTTTATTTGTGATGAAATTCTGTTCTTTTCATTATTAAAAAGGTCAGGAAAAATCTTGCTATAAGCCTTAAAAACATATTTTTTCAAAATCTTCTCCATTTTCATATTCATAAAAATTTTCATCAAAGTCTTCACCAAAAAAAGTAATCATACGATCATATAGATCCCTATGATTTTTTCTTAACCAGCCCAAACGTTTTTTTTTATGTGGTTTTACGGATGCTACATCATATGTGATCTGCGCTAATTTTTGAATTTCTTCTGAAGGAAAATGCAGAAGTTGATTAATGCGGTTAATATTCATACTAGAAATATTACTTTGCTCCCAATAGCCAAACAGCTCTTCCCTGGCATTGATAAAGTTCAAATCTCCCTTGGGTAATTTTTGACATTGTTTGCAAATACCATTCTTATGCCCTCCATGCCCTCCAGCATAGAAACGTTCATTTGACCGAATCTGAGCGCAAATTGTACAATACCTTCCCATGCTCCCCCATAGTCGTTTTTAGTATCGTTTATTATAGAACATTAAGGTAAGATTTTCCAGACTATTTCCAGTTAAAAATACCTCCCCGTATCTTTGTACCTTATAAATTTACATTAATGAAGCAGCGCATTATTATGCGCTGCTTCATTAATGTAAAGGTAGCCCCATCAACAAACTACTTTTTTCTCATCGATTGCTTTCCTGAAAGTTTTCCCTAGAAAAATTGCAATCCATAACCATATTGCTAATAATGGGAACCCAAGACCGCCGCTAAGCATCAGATAATATGAACGACCGACAACCACCCCAAATGCAGATTGAAGAGGCGTTAATAACATATTAAAAAGGGAGCCCGCTTCTTTTGATGCTCGAGATCCGAATGTTTCTATCCAAGCTTGAGCTTTAAATTTAACATCTGGCGTCGTTGGAATATAAAGTTGTTTCAAGGCAGGACCATTCAATGCATAGTTGATAGCTTTAGAACCGACCATCAGGGCAAAAAGAAATGTAAGAGTATTCATAGTTAAGAAACCAAAAAGGGCAAATCCAACTATGATCGGCATTGCAGCTAAAGCGACCCCAATACCGAGATAGCGCGTGACATTACTTATACCTAGTAAAAGACATAGGAGCGATAAGACATTAACACTCGAACTATAAATGCTCAGATAATTAGTAAGTGCTACTCCAGTATATTGAGTCCCAGCAGCTACCTTAAAGTTAAAATCAAAAATTGTAACTATGACTTCATAAATGAAATTGGCCGCAAAAATTCCTATCAAATAGCGATGTTTTAACATCAGTCTAAGCCCTTCGAAGAAACCGGGCTCTTGTTCGCTTTCCACTTGTTCATCATTTTTCCCCTGAAAAGAAGTAAGTAGTGCCTTGGGAGTGACTTTTAAAAAGTAGCGCACAAGTGGAATAATTAAAAGAATCAGAACACCTAAACAAACCATCGAAAGAGCGTCGGTTTGAAGTCCAAGCCGATGCGGCAACCCAGCAATGGTGTAAGGTGACATTATACCACCCATTTGACCAAGAGCGACGACCAGAGGGAAACCACGTTTAGCTGATGAAGGTTCTGTTGTATCTGCGGCAAATGCCCAAAACAATGCGACAACTAAAGAACCAAAGCTTTCTACGAAGAGATACCAACTATATCCCAATGCTTTTGTGGCTATAAAAGGCAATAATGTGCGGGCAGCAATTTCTTCTTTTGGAGCTTGCGCGAGAGTCATGAGAGCAGCAAAGCATAAAACCGCTATACCATAAAAAGCTGGTAATATCATCAACATCTTCTCTCTTGAAGTGCGCTCCAAAAGTTTTGTATAAAACATGACCAGGGGTAATAATGCTATGACAGAGACAGTTTTAGCGTAGGGCAAATGCAGCTTATCTACAAGTTGAATAAAAACCGCATCTTTTAAAGGTCTTAAGGTCCAATACACCCCTATGATCAATGCAAATATTAAACCCATCCGCAAAAATTTTTTAAATTCTTCTCTATCAAAATCTCCAAAGTTGAAACGACAAATCCATTGAAAAAACTGCAAAATTCGATTACCAATATTCATAAATCTCCTTATTTGAATATGAAAAGAGCTTATTAAATTGACTAATTTTTGTATTGTCGATATATCAACATATCAATATCGAAAAAATCGATTAAGGGATTCTGTTTTTTATGAAAAAAAGCGATAAGAAATTAATTTCAAAAACTAAACTTGAAATTTCTACTGGCTCACTCCGCAATTTGCGCATTGCCGATGTAGAGCTCTTTATAGCTGCAGCCCACTTCAAGAATTTAGGACAGGCAGCTTCTTTGCATCATCTTAGCCAGAGTGCTGCGAGTACGGCCATTATGCGAGTGGAAGCTGCTTTTGGAAGAGCTCTTTGTACCCATGAAAAGCGTCAATTTAGACTTACAAAGGAAGGACAGCTTCTTTTACCGCGGGCTGAGGTTTGGGTAAAAAATCTAAGAGATATAGTTGCCTCTCAAGATCCTTTGCCAATCCGCATTGTAACTACACATGCCATTGCTCGCGTGGCTATTCCAACAATTTTGACAATTGAAAATATAGAACTTAAACTCATGAGGCCTGATAGTGCCTATGGAGCCATTTTAAGAGATGAAGCGGATGTTGCGCTTGTATTAGATAATGCCCCTTGGGAAGGGGTTATTGCCACTGAAATTGGCAAAGGTTGTTTTCAATTGTATTCCGCTAAATTAGATATACCGCAATCGTCCGTGCTTTTGCCAGAAGATCAAATTGAAGTACTTACCCTTCAGCAGCGATGGCAGCAAGTTTATAACCAACCACTTTATGTTAAAGCCCGTCTTCCAAGTTGGTCATTAATAGCCGATATTTGTTCTAACTCTACTGAAATAGGTTTTTTACCAGACTTCCTTGCCACTCAAGCTAAGCTACATCCCGTATCTTGGCAACCAACTCCTTCTCGATATCGTATACTTGCTCTTTACCGCAATAACGAGGATGTTTTCCAACAGCGTCTTAATAAACTATTATTGCAGTGGAGACATGTTTTTTCCCAGATTTAGTTATGTAACTTGTACTTGATGACATGCGATTGGGTTGTGTGCGCATAAGAAGGTAACCAGGGCGTCCAGCTTCTGGCAAGGTGTATGGCACTTGACATCACTCCATACACTCTATCAGAGTAGGACTAGGCTGGTTAATTTACATAATTTATCGCAAAATTTGCCCTGGGAAATATGTTCCATTTTTCAAACCGAGA
>JACDGH010000289.1 GCA_013815395.1 Parachlamydiaceae bacterium | reverse complement strand
TCTTTGAAGGGTCAATTTAAAGATCTCAATCTTGAACTTCAAGAAGCTAATAATAAACTGCAGCACAAAGTATCTGAATTAGATTTAATTACTGAATATCTTAACAGCATTTTAAATAATATCAACCAAGGAATTATCTTTGTTGACCTCCAAGGGCTCATCACAACTTATAATCATGCTGCAGAAACCATTATAGGTATTAAGCGAGAACTGGTCATCCTGAATTATTTCTGGGATATTTTTGGAGATAGAACTTTTGGCTTTTCAATGGAGGAAGCTTTAGCATCGCACCCCATCCCTAACACTTTATGCACCGATTACAATAGTCCCAATGGCCTTCATTTTGAATTAGAAGTATCTACAACTTTATTGATCCACAATGACAATTCTTCAGACTTTTCAAGCAGGCATTCTGCAACTTCACAGCCCTCCCTAGGGATTTTAGTAATGATAAGAGATATCACTGATATCCGAAGATTGCAATTTCAAGCTTCTCGTAACGATCGCATGAAAGAGCTAGGGGGGATGGCTGCACAAGTGGCGCATGAAATACGCAATCCTTTGGGCGGGATTAAAGGATTTGCTTCACTGCTGAAGCGGGACTTATGTGATAATCCCCCTTTACAACAGATGGCTAATTACATCGTTGAAGGCACGGACAATTTAAATCGACTAGTCACACAAGTGCTCGATTATGCCCGCCCCTACCATCCTCACTTCGAAAAAATCGATTTACCAATATTGCTCAAAGAAGTACAGCAACATGTATTGGCAGATGAGAACATCAACAATCAAAATGTGGAGATTGTCGTTGAATCAAGTGCAACTGCGTGGGTATTCCTCGATCAACAGCTATTTAAATCAGCTATCCTCAATCTCATTGTCAATGCCATACAAGCGATGCCACAGGGGGGGAAACTCACTTTGTCAATTAAAAATAAACGAAATGAAATTATCCTTACAATTGCCGATACAGGCATAGGAATTTCCAGCGAAAATATCATTAAAGTATTTTCTCCATTTTTCACAACTAAGCCTGAAGGCAACGGCTTTGGTTTGGCTGGTGTGCAAAAAATTATACAAGCTCACGAAGGGACTATTGATGTTACCTCGACGCCAGGAAAAGGCACCAGCTTTGTCATTAAGCTGCAAAAAGCACCCGAAGGGAAATAAAATTCAACACTATGATTGCTGGAATATATAATTAAAGGTATGTATTTAGGCAGCTACAATCTCATTTTTTGGAGTTCCATATGACTATTGAAAAAATTTTAATTGTCGATGATGAAACAATTGTCAGAAACTTTTTAGCCGAAACATTGCGCCGCAAAAATTTAGATGTCACTACAGTAGATAGTGGACAAAAAGCTTTCGCGGCTCTTAAAGAAACGACTTTCGACATGGTGATCACTGATATGAAAATGCCCGATCTTACAGGGCTTGATGTGTTGCGTAAAGTTAAAGAGCTCTCTCCTTCCACTATCGTAGTAATCATCACCGGCTTTGGCAGCATTGAAAACACCGTCGAAGCCATGCGCTGTGGGGCATTTAATTACCTTATTAAACCCTTCTCCCCCGACACAATAGAAGCCCTCATTGATAAGGCTTCGGAACACCTTGCTTTAATTGAAGAAAATAAATATTTACGTCAGCAAATTTCCGCTGGAAGCAGTCGTTCTCCATTTACAGTTATTGGAGAAAGCCCTGCGATGCGCAAGATTCTTGCCGATGTTGCTCAAGTTGCTGCGAGCAATGCTAGCATATTTATTCATGGGGAATCGGGCACGGGAAAAGAAGTTATAGCCCATGCAATCCATCATGGGTCTTTGCGCGCCAACCAACCTTTTATTAAAGTTAATTGTGCTGCCATCCCTGAAACGTTAATTGAATCCGAATTTTTCGGTCATGAAAAAGGGGCTTTTACTGGCGCTAACGCGCGACGATTAGGTCGCTTTGAACTAGCAAATACGGGCACACTACTCCTCGATGAAGTTACAGAAATCCCTTTAGGGGTCCAAGCCAAGCTCTTACGCGTAATTCAAGAGCATGAATTCGAACGGGTGGGCGGCAACAAACCATTGAAGGTAGATGTCCGATTAATCTCAACTTCAAATCGCAACGTTAAAGAAGCTATTGCTCAAAAAATAATAAGAGAGGATCTTTATTATCGCCTTAACGTGGTCCCTATTTATCTACCACCACTTCGCGAACGAAAGGAAGATATCCTCCCACTTGCAGAGTACTTTTTAGAAAAAATTTCTCGGGAAAATCACCGTGAAAAAAAGGTTTTGACGCAATCTGCAAAAACTAAATTACAACGATATGATTGGCCTGGAAATATTCGCGAGTTAGCCAATATTATTGAAAGGGCTGTTGTGATGGACACTTGCCTTGAAGTTTCTGCAGATCATCTATTCATTGAAACGGGTGGGGGCATTGAAATTGGAGCAAACGTCGTCTTGAACACAGAATCAACAAAAAAGTCTAAAGAAGCAAAGAAATCCAAAACGCCTGATAAGTATTTTGTAACTGTCGGCAAAACATTGCAAGAACTTGAGAAGCAGCTAATCATCGAAACTCTTGAAGCGCACCAGAATGACAAGAACAAAGCTGCTGAAATATTGGGGATAAGTCCTCGTACACTCAAAACAAAAATCACAGCTTACAAGCTGACAGATTTATGATTATTATTTAGCGTGAAACAATCAAGGGTCTTTTTCCTTAGTTTCCTCTCCTTAATTCACTTTCATTTAAGAGATTGCCCCCGAAAGACATAAAAACATGCTAGATTACTTTTTCTTAAGAAAGTAATAGTCTAAAGCCTCTTTTCCTCCTCCAATGAGCCGCAGGGCTTGAATGTCGTGAGTATCTGCCCAGGCATATTTCGTATGCTCAGCCGATAAATACACTTCAGGCATTTCCTTCAGATCTACTTGAAACATATGGTAGATAAAAGCTCCTCTTGGCTTTTTAACATAAAGTTTGCCAATTGCGTTAACCTGTGACGGTGAAACTTTAATGCCCGTTTCTTCCATTAACTCACGCATAGCACCCAATGCCGTCAAGTTAAAGTAAAAACTTATACAAATCCCTTTTAAAAAAAGGGATTTGTATTTTTTTTATAAAAATGGAATATGTAATTTTCAAAAAGAAAAAAACACGGTATCTTGTCGTAAAA
>JACDGH010000030.1 GCA_013815395.1 Parachlamydiaceae bacterium | reverse complement strand
CCCTACAGTCTGTTTTCCGTATGAGGCAAATATTAGTTAATCAAAGTGTTTCATTCGGCTTAACCAGTGATGTATGTGATTCAATTGCTTCCGGCGTTTTGAATGGGCTTTTCTCAAATAATTTATTTAAAAATTTATTTGCAACAGAAGTTGCTATCACCGAAAAAGCTATTGACGAAGCTTTAAAGCCACTTGATTTAGATAAAGCCTTAGATGCTACTATACGCCTATCGCTGGCAGAACTCAATAAAGTGAATGGATCAAAAAAATTGATAACGCCTAGGATGTTAACATTAGAATTTTCAAGCATTTTTAAAAAAGAATTCAAACTCTATATAGGAAGTGTTTCAGGAAGTGGTTCAGAAAGTGTTTGGCGATATTTTGCAGTGAATCAAGCTCATGTTGAGCAGGAAAAAAATTGGCTTGCTGGAATTCAGAAAATGAAAGAGGTTATTGAAAAACCAATTCGCATGGCTTTAATTGATCCTACGCTGAGCAAAGAGGAGCAAGATTTCCTTTTTGAAAAATTTAGTGATTTTTTAATTGAAACGACTGAAACATCTCCATTCAAAAAATTTATTTCAGGAGGACGATATGTCGATTCACAAAAAGCTATTGATATAGAAGTCAGGCGGTACGAGAAATATTTGGAGAGATTAAATTCATTTCCTTCAAGCCGTGGATGTTTAAAAGTTCTTGAAAACATGAACAATATTTACAATAAAAAAGAACATAATTTTATTGATTTAAAGGTTTGCATTAGCTCAACTTTGAGAAAGTGCGTTAATAAAGAAGATATCCCTCCACTTATTTTTACTGGGAATGCCGATTATAACCAAGAATTAGAACAGCAGGCGGAAGCAGAAATTGAGGTGGAACACGAAAAAACTGTTGAAACGACCGTCCAAAAACAGGTGGAAACTGCAGTTGAGGACTATGTTCTACAACGAAAAGCTTACACGCCGCTTGTTTCGAATCTTCCAAATAGCACAGAAATGGATCTATCCCAATTTTTCTTATCAGCAAATAATCCGCCAATCAAAGCCATGTCAGATCTCCTTCCACGGGATATATCTAAAATATTTAAAAATTTAAATTCTATTAGATGTTCTCAGAATTTATTTATTGATGGAGCTACTTTGGGCACAGATGAGCATGGTCAATATCATTTGCCTGGAAGATATTTACTTGTAGTTTCAGATCCTTCAAATCTTCCTTCGCCCTCTTATATGCTGGTCAGCCATAAGGATGCTGGGCTAATCAAAGATGCCATTATACAACAGTCTGACATAAAGCCTCCGAGAACACTTTCTTTAGTCTCTTTTGATGGCGGAATATCGGCCAGCACTGATTTGAATATCACAAAACAAGTGATCAGCCAGCCTGAATTTGAAAAAATTGCAGTTTTAGCAAAAATTTTTACAGCAAAAACAAGTTATAGTAATAACGAAATTGGCATACTTGATAAAATGCTCGAGGAGACGGGAGCCCCTCTGTTCAATGCGCAGAAATTAAATGAATTATTACATTCGATTTTTAGATATCTCCCAAAAGCAGCTAAACAATACGGTATCTCAGCTCTTCACCGACTACTTTTAAATAAAATGAATAGGGAAATAGTCCCTGAATAAAAAGAATAAAAGTGCAATTTATCTTAAAGTCTTGGAGTTGAAGCCTCAGGTCCGCCTTATATTAAACAGTCCAATTTTAATTCAAGCTTGACGAAGGCTTGCGATAATTACTTCTATACACAACTTGTTGGATAGCGTTTTCTGTCACGTTTCTCTTTGAAAAGCTCTGGGGATAATGTTAGTTCAGACGATCTAAGGTTACTCGTATAGTCATCATCAAATTTACCATAAATTTACTAAATCTTTATATTCATTTAACAATGCTTGTTATAATGCTGACTATAAAAGCGAGATTGGCTTGTTTAAATACAATTTACCTCAGGTTTATGAGCAGTTGCTGAAATGTGGTCATGAGAATACAAGAACAAAACAATGGAGATAAAATGCATATCAATTCAGATAGAGCCTATAATATGATTCTTACAGAACGTACGTTTGGTCCTACCACACATTGCTATGCTTTGCTAGGCAAGGAAAGAGCAACGAATAGTTGGAATTTATTAGGTGGAAAAAAGGAGATTGGGGATAAAACTAGAGGGGTAACTGCTTGTAGGGAGCTCTTTGAAGAGAGCTGCCCGCATTTTGATAAACGTGGGAATGTAGGATATTGGCAAGGGTTGTCTTCTTATGAATTTGAAAAGCATAAGGTTTTCATTCATAATCCTGGAAATTTATCGGTTAAGATTGATCAGCTGAATAAAACTGCACAACAAGCTATAAAAAATACGAGCCTACCTTATTGTTATAAAGAAATGTCTGAATATACTCTAATTAAATTATCAGATCTGATATCTCTGGCCAACGGTCAAAAGGTTAAGGGCAATAATGAAGCTTATTCTCATCCTAAAAATGGAAATATCAACATTGATGGCTGGCTATTATATACTTTAAAAAATGCCAATATTAGTTCACTAAATAGCTATCGTTATTAATAAAGCAGCTTTAGAACTTGCGCCGGACGATTTTTTGACGAAAATTAACATGGTTTAACAATGGCTAATGGCCTTGTTCGTGTTCTTCCCCTGCAACTCAGCCGAAAATAGCGGAATCTGTGGTTTGAGACGAAGGAATAGCTTCAGCTATTGCTGAAGGATCGAACCACTGCAGATGGCCGTTTGCAGGCGAGCGAATCTGTGCACAAAGATATGAACAAGGCCGATTTTATATTTGAGGTATCTTGTCTCATTCTGCCAATCAAACACCTATCACATTTTATATTGTTCGACATGGAGAGACGGAATGGAATGTTATTAGGCGTATACAAGGACATATAGATATTCCACTAAACGATACTGGGCGTTTGCAAGCCATGAATTTTGCTACTCGTTTTCAAAATTTTTATTTTACAAGCTGTTATTCTTCAGGTTTAATGCGAGCGTGTGATACTGCAAAAATTATTTTAAATGAAAAAATTCCAAAAATTGAAATTTATTTAGATAGACGCTTAAGAATACGACTTTTTGGAAATTGGGAAGGGAAGCGTCTAAACTTGTCCTTTAGCTTGATGGGCTTCGCCAGAATTTCTTATATAAAATTATCCTAAGAATCGCTATAATTTCATCATTAGTCCCAGGTTCTTACGATATTTTGTTATTGAGGTTTTTGCTTTGTTACCTATGTCTGCATCTGCTGTCCCCCTTTGGAAACAGGTGCTTCGTCAAAATTTTACAGATTTTACAAAATTGGCCGACTTCCTGGAGCTTAGCGAGCTGCAGCGCCAAGCTATGGTGGCACGCCCCCGCTTTACCTTAAATTTGCCAATGCGCTTAGCAAAAAAAATAGCTAAAGGTACCTTGGATGACCCTCTTTTGAAACAATTTCTTCCTTCAATTTTAGAAAACAGCATCGACTCTTCTTTTGTTGCCGATCCTGTCGGGGACCAATTATGTCGAAAAAGCTCTAAATTAATCCATAAGTATCAAGGGCGTGCTTTGCTAGTGTGCACAAGCGCCTGTGCGATGCACTGTCGCTACTGCTTTAGACAACATTTTGATTACAATATTACCAACAAGATCTTTGAAGAAGAACTGTTGTTAATTGCGGCTGATACATCCATTAACGAAGTCATCTTAAGTGGGGGCGATCCACTCTCTTTAGATAATAAAATCCTCTCAGAATTACTCCAAAGCCTGGCTAGCATTCCCCACATACGAAAAGTTCGTTTTCATACGCGGTTTCCAATAGGCATTCCTGAAAGGATAGACACGCCCTTTTTAGATATGCTTAAAAGTGTTCCTTTGCAATTTTGGTTTGTTATTCATTGCAACCATGCCAATGAACTCGATGCTGATATCTTCTCAGCGCTAAAATCAATTCAAAAACTAGGAATTCCGGTTTTAAATATGTCGGTGCTCCTAAAGGACGTCAATGACAGCGTAGAGGCTTTAAAAGAATTGTGCACTGCCCTCGTCGATCATGGCGTTTTTCCCTACTATCTAAATCAATTAGATCGTGTTCAAGGCGCAGCACATTTTGAAGTACCTGAAGCGCGCGGCATAGAGATTATGCAGAAATTAGCTACCGAATTGCCTGGATATGGACTCCCTAGATATATTAAGGAGATTTCAGGCAAAACGGGAAAGACAATTATAGTCTAATGAGCAAACATTTTTAAGATCACTCTAAATTTATATTCAAATTCAATATATGCAAATTAATCACTCATCTGTCCATGTCTCTCAAAACATTTCCTCCCTTTCTCTCGATCAACAAAATCGACAGCCAAGCTGGAAAACGGAATCTTACAGATTATTCCATCACGCTCAAGATCGCTTGCACCATTCTTTATCCAATTTTAAAATGCCTAAAATCTCTGTCGCTATCGCGAGTAAGGTCCAAGATAAAATTAGTGTAATCACGTCGTTTTTAGCCCCTTACAAACCCTTAGAATCGCTTCCGCGTGATAATAACCTACTCTTGAAGAAGCTAGATAATGGTTTCACATATTATGTGCGCAAGAATAGTCATCCTTTTCCACAAAAGGCTTATCTCCGGCTAGTTGTACGTGTGGGAATGTTAAACGAAACTCCACAAGAGAAAGGGATTGCTCACATGATTGAGCATATTGCACAAACTGAGACTGAGAACTTTCCAAAAGATCAGATTATGAATTACCTGAGCTCAAAAGGGGTTCATTGGGGCAGAGATAATAATGCCTATACAGCTCCTGAAGAAACTGTCTACAAATTAGATATCCCTCTAGATGATCCTGAAACACTTGATAAGTGTTTACTAATTCTTAGTGAAGTAGCCTCAAAAGCTATTTTATCAGAAGATATTATTAATAACGAAAGAGAAATTGTTGTTGACGAGCTTTCACAGCGTCGCAATGCATGGACTCGCTATAACAATGCCAAGCGCCGCCTCACATGTGAAGGCACCCCTTATGCGGAATTAGTCGATAGTGATAAAGAAATCAAGTCTGTCAAACAATGCCCGGCAGATATCATTCAAGCATTTTATAAACGTTGGTATCGTCCAGAAAATATGGCCATAATTGCCGTTGGCGATTTTGACGCGCTTAAAACAAGCGCTCTCATTGAAAAACATTTTGGAACAATCCCCACATCAAATCTTTCCCCCTCTAAGCACGACTATCAGATTAAAGAAAATAGGGATACTCGATTTTTTTGCTTTTCAGACTTAGAAATGCCTTACTCCCCTCTTGAAATTATCCACCATCTGCCTAAATTAAAATATTCTAATGAGCTACAAGAAGAGCAAATCTCTCTTGCTATCAGTATGTTTAAAAGCCTCTTTAAGCAACGTTTGGAAAATCTGTCTGAAGAAGAAAACTCTCCATTTATAGACGTGGGATGCAGCACAGATGACCTCATTCCAGGCTCTCCTTCCTTCAAACTTCAAGCCATAGCTAAAGAAGGAGAAATTCCAAAAGCTTTTAGACAGCTGTTACTTGAAATTAAAAGAATTAAAGCGCATGGCTTTTTACAAAGTGAATTTGATAGAGTCAAGAAAGCCATTCTTGCGACTATCGACCACACCATTCAAGAAAAAGACAAAAGGGGTTTCAATAGCTTTATCAATCTTTATCATTCCCACTTTATAGAGGGAGAGGTCATCTCAGATATCGAAAAAATGGTGCTAATTGCTAAACAATTGATTGAAAAAACCTCCCTGAAAGATGTCAATGCCTTAGCCTCTTATCTTCTTCCAGATAAAAATCGACTCATCTCTACAGCAGCACCTCAAAAACCTGGTGTAGAGCCCATTACAGAAGATATCCTTAAGCAAGAAATTGCCTTTGCAGAGAGCGAGAAAGTGTTGCCTCTAGTCGATGAGATCATCGACCAACCTCTGATGAAACGATTGCCAAAACCTGGAAAAATCAGCTCTTCAAAACTGCATCAACGAGCTAATGTTACCGAATATACTCTTAAAAATGGAATGCGGGTGTTTGTAAAGCCTACTACATTTAAAAAGGATGAGATAAAGATAAAGGCTTATTCCCTTGATGGAACACGCAGTGCAGGCGTTAAGGCCCGCGCTTCGGCTAAATTCAGCAATAGCTTCTTCGATGCCTGCGGAATAGGCGATTTTGATAATAAAACTCTAGATAAAGTTCTCAATGGGAAACAGATTAGCTTTAAAGCATCTGTCGGAACTTACACCACAACCATACGAGCCGGAAGCGTACTTAAAGACATTGAAACAATTTTTCAACTCATTCATCTTATGTTTATAAATCCGGGCTACGATCGTGCGGCTTTTGAAAGAACTTTGAGAAAAACCGAAGAAATTTATCGCAATCAAGAAAATAGTCCCTCTAAAGTATTTAGCAAAGAAATCATTTCAACGATCACTCAAGATCATCCAGAATTCAAGCCACTAGCCTTTGAAGATCTCAAATCTATTGACTACGAAACTTGCAAGAATTTTCATCAGAAGAAGTTCTCAAATCCAGCTGACTTCACTGTGGCCATTGTAGGAAATATTCAATCAGAAAAAATAAAAGGCCTCATTGAACGTTATTTTGGAAGTCTTGCTAAACCCCACGCAAAGCAAGCTGCATTGAATTATTCGCCTACCCCCTTTCCTCCGGGAATTACTCATAAAACTGTGCATGCGGGAAAAGAAACGAATGGTACTTCTTTATTAACTTTTCCAGCCCCCATTAACGATACCATCAGAGAAAGACTTCTTTCAAATTGGTGTTGTGACATTCTTGAATTACGATTAAATAAAGTGCTGCGCTTTGAGGGGGGCAAAACTTACTCGCAAAGCTGTAGCTTTGCTAATACTATTATGCCGGGATTAAATCCAAAAAACCCATCCACCGCTTTGATTTCATTGACAGGTGATCCTGCCGTTCACAAGGACTTGGAAAAGTTATTAATAAAGCAAATTTTAGACATGCAAACCCAGGGCCCTACAGAATCCGAGATCAATGATTATAAGATAAGCACTTCCAAAGCCTACTCTAATCAAATGAAAACCAACTTAGCCTGGATCGAGAGCATATTAGCTAGCTCTATATGGAATAAAGAGCAAAACTATTTTGACGTCAATGAGCAGGAATTAGACCTATTAACATCAACAGAAGCTAGAGATCACTTTAGAAAAATCTTTCCTATAGATAATTATGCAGTAGTGACTCTAGCGCCTTCCTCTCTCTCTTAAAATGAAAACGGGCGTTAATAGGCCTGCTTTACATCTTTTGGACAATTTTAAGACCAAGAATCTCGAGACCTTGCTGCATAATACGCGCAGTCACTTCGCATAAGAGAAGTCTTGAATTTTGTTGAGCGGTCCCCTCCACACGACAGTCGCGGAAGAAGGCGTTAAATTTCTCGGCTAACGAGTACAAATAATCTGTTAAGTGATTGGGAAGCAAATCGTCAGCCATCAGATCCAACACTTCGCCTACTTGTGCTAAATGGACCCCTAAAGCGATTTCGGAAGGATGCTCAATATTGATGCTATGTTTGAGGTCATGATTGGTCAGAATGGCTTCAATATTTGCATTCACTTTTCGCTTAATCCCTATAATACGCACATAAGCATACATTAAAAAGGCAGCTGTATTCCCTTCAAAACGCAACATTCTTTCATAACTAAAAACGTAATCTCCGGTGCGATGACATGCAAGGTCGGCATATTTCACAGCCGATATCCCTAATGCTTCAGCCAGGCTGTCTCTGTCATTTAAAGGCATCTCTGGATTGCGCTCATTAAGAATGTTTTTAGCTTGATCTATGGCCGCCTGGAGTAAATCGATCAATTTTTCTGTTTCTCCTGAGCGGGTACGAAATTTTTTTCCATCTGGACCAAGGACGAGACCAAAAGGCACGTGATCTACGCGTACTTTGCTGGGATCCAAGTAACCGGCTTTTTCAGCCGCTTGGAAGATCATAGCAAAGTGCTGACTTTGACCGGCATCCGTCACATAAATGATGCGATCAGCATGCTCTTCATCAATGCGGTGGCGGATGGCTGCCATATCTGTAGTATCGTAATTGTATCCCCCATCCGACTTTTGAACCATTAACGGCAACGGGTCACCTTCTCGATTTTGGAATCCATCCAAAAAGATGCACTTGGCCCCATTAGATATGGCTACCAAGCCCTTACCTTCCAGATCAGCTACTGTATCAGCGAGCATAGGATTATAAAATGATTCCCCACGTTCGATAATCCTGATATTCAGAAGATCGTAAATGGCTTGATAAGCGTTTCGCGAGATATCACAAATGATTTTCCAGATTTTAAGAGCCTCTTTGTCCCCGCCTTGCAGATCTATCACTGCCAACTGCGATTTTTTCTTGAATTCAGAGTCGGCATCGAAACGCTGTTTAGCAGCCTTATACCAAGCCGCCAGATGCGTAAGGTCGGTGGATTGCTCCCCGGAAACAACCTGAGGTGCCTGTTCTTTCATGTAAGCAATGAGCATGCCAAAAGCTGTACCCCAATCGCCGATGTGATTTAAGCGCAGCACATCATACCCTAAAAATTCAAAGAGCCGCGCCAGGCAATCCCCGATAATGGAAGAGCGCAAATGTCCCACATGCATTTCTTTAGCCGTATTGGGTGAGGAGAAATCGATGATAAGACGTTTGGGTGTTTCAAGTTTATTGATGCCTAGAGTGGGAGATATAAGCATCGCATGTACATAATGGGAAAGAAAGTGCAGATCAAGGGTAATGTTGATAAAGCCCGGACCGGCAATGCTTAGCTGGCCAATCATTGGAAATTTATGTGCCGCTGACGTAGACCTATCCATGTGCTGAATGACTGCCTCCGCGATATCGCGAGGTTTAAGCTGCAGCAATTTTGCCAGCTTCATTGCCGAATTGCATTGGTAGTGTCCAAACTTATCATTAGTGCTTTGCGATACTTCTACAGGGAAAGGCTGTCCCTCGAGTTGAGGATAGGCTTGAATGATAGCTTGTTGAAAAAGATCGCGAAGCGAGGAAATAAGAGTTTGCATGGAATTATTTGGTTACAAAATTGATGGGTTGTTTTCTTTTACCGATGCCGTGATAAAGGTTATATTCGGCAATTTCATCAGCTGCTAGGCTGGTGGGCTTATTTTCTTTTTCTGCCTTTTCAAAGAGGTTGAGTAGGATATCGTATATATGATCGACTTTATCCCTGGAGAATATAGGATCATAGCCATCGACTTCGAACTCGGCAGCAGCATTAATGATTCCGCCGGCATTAATAATATAATCAGGGGCATATAAAATGCCCTTATCTTTTAGCTGGGCACCCATAGATAAGTCTGATAACTGATTGTTTGCGCCCCCGGCTATAGCTTTACAGCGCAATAGCGGCAAGCTTTGTGGATTAATAACTTCCCCCATCGCGCAAGGAGCTAATATATCACATTCCACACTGCAGAAACTTTCTGGATTGATTACGCGTGTTCCACAAGAGAGCATGAAATCTTCGGCAATAGTAGTTTTTACATCGCAAACGATAAGATTAGCACCTTCCCAAAATAGCAAATCGGCAAGCTTGGCGCCCACGTGGCCAAGACCTTGTATGGCGATAGTTTTATTTCGCAGAGAAGTTGATTTCCATAATTTCATAGCCACCGCTTGAATGCCCTTAAAAACACCCCAGGCAGTGAATCGGCTAGGATCGCCGCTGCTTTTAGCAGACATCATCGCACAGACATAAGGAGTTTTTTTATGGATCATAGCCATATCTTTAGGACTCGTCCCCACATCTTCAGCAGCTATGTAGGCTCCCTTAAGATAATCGACCACTTCAGCAAAGGCATAAAAAAGATCAGGATTTTTTTCTTTACTTGGATCGGCAAGAATAACACTCTTACCTCCGCCTAAGCCATCTTCAGCCATGGCAGACTTGTATGTCATTGCCTTAGCTAGCAGCAAAACATCCTTTAAAGCAGCTTCCTTATTGGCATAAGGATGCATGCGCGTTCCACCCAAGGAAGGACCAAGGCGAGTGTTGTGAATGGCTATAAAGCAATGCAAACCTCTTGCTGGATCCTTACCTTCAATAACCCTTTCGTAACCCGGCACATCAATGTCTTTAATTGTCAGCATTTTTTACCTTTAACGAGAAGCGCTCTATTTAGTATAAAATCATCCTTAATTTTATCTAAAAATAGCATAAAAAGGAAATGAAAACTGGAAGAGACGTAAAGGACATAAAGGACTTAAAGGACTTAAAGGACATAAAGGACGTAAAGGACTTAAAGGACATATTTAAAGATTAAGGTATTTTTTTCAAAGAGTCATTATCCATTGAGATGGTCTTTACAGACCATTTAAGACTTTTTTTTGTCTTTTAGGTCCTTTAAGTCCTTTATGTCCCTTAAGTCCTTTACGTCATTTATGTCCCTTAAGTCCCTTACGTCCTTTATGTCCTTTTTCAATTTGAAAAAAATGCGGATTTTTTTTATAGTCGCGATAATATTACCCCAATCGAAAATTCGAGAAATTTAAATTTTAGGAACAAAATAATGACTAAACAATTTCAAGACAAAACAGTTCTTATTACTGGGGCAAGTTCCGGTTTTGGGGCCGCTTTTGCACATGCCTTCGCTAAAGAAGGTGCTCAATTAGTCATTTTGGCCCGCCGCAAAGAACGTCTTGAAGAGTTAGCTTCCGAACTAAAAACCAAATATAACACCGACACGCATCTCATCTGCGTAGATATCGCAAACACAAAGGAAGTCATTAAGCAACTTAATGAATTGCCAGAAAAATTTGCCACTCCAGATATTCTAATCAATAACGCGGGTTTGGTGCGGGGCTTGCATAATATTTGGGAGACATCACCCGATCAATGGAATGAGGTGATCGATATAAATGTCAAAGGGATTCTGACCACTTGTTTCCAGGTCATTCCTCGCATGTTAAAGCGAAATTCCGGCCATATTATTAACATCGGCAGCATTTCCGGTCACGATAGCTATCCCGGGGGAGGGGTGTATTGCGCCACCAAATATGCCGTTACAGCCCTTACAGACACTCTTCGAAAAGAACTTGTCGCTACCCCTCTGCGCGTTTCAATGATTTCCCCAGGAATGGCCCAAACTGAATTTAGCAAAGTTAGATACAAAGACGATGAAAAGAGAGCTGCCAAAGTATATGAAAATTTCGAAGCGCTACAAGCCGATGATATTGCCGAGATTGTACTTTTTATGGCCTCAAGACCTCCACATGTTAATATCGCCGATGTGATTGTCTATCCCACTCATCAAGCATCAGTCTCCATTCTTCATCGAAGTAGCTAAGAAAAGTCACTAATGAGGTTAAGTGACTCTGCTTCTTTATTTAAATCCTTAAATTGACTAAAAAGTTCAGTAATTTTATATACCTCTGCCTTATTAGCATGCTTAAATTCTTTAGCAAAATCGGCAAATTCCATGTCATTTCGGATTTGATCGTGAAGATAAAGATCTCTATAAGTTTTTTCCACGATGGGGATCACCTTCAAAAGCGCGACTGTACCTAATAATGCTGCACCAACAAAAAATACTTTTCCTTGCCAACTTAAATTGATAATAGGATCTCCTTTTGGGAAGTCCGATTCAGCTACTCCAAACGTTTCAGGAATTGTTTTTTGTCCAACCCCTTTCAAAAGGTTTATGCCAATGATAGATACAAAAACTATCGGGACACCAAACTCAATTTTCTTAAGTATACGAATTTTTTTAGTAATAGACTCATCTTTTTCTCCTAAACGAACAAATAGGTTATCTTTTTCATTTAAAAGAGCCCCTGGAACTTGATTTCTTTCGAAAGTTTCTAAATCTTGAAGTAACGACTTCCAATTTTGCCTCACTAAATCAGCTTTCTCAAACCAGGCTTTACCCACTTCTTGCTGAGAAAATTCTGAATTATTTAAGTTATTATTATAAGTAACTTCAAAGTTATTAAAATTTTCCTTAATAATTAAAGACATATATAAATCCTCGATAACATTTTAAACAAAAAATTGATTTTATCAAAAAAACAATATTAGCGCAAGCGATATTGACCCTGATATTAATTAACGCGGTTTAGTAATATAATTTTATGTCAAATAGATTAAATTATTAATTTGGCTATATAGAATAAAAGAGTAAAAAAAGGTTCATGGGAAGAATTGGGGGTGGGGATAATGTTTTGACGAACTGCGACATTGTGATAGACGTAAAGTGTCCATAGATTTTTTAAATACAGTGTTCCATCTTTTTTGAGATTAAGTGTATTTATAAGTTGTCTTTAAACTCCATCATTGTTTACTTATATTTTAAATTTTATATATACTATTAGATATACTAATAGTGCAACTCCTATTAAATTGTAATTATTAAAATGGGGCTTTTTATGATTCCTCCAAAAGTCGTAGAAGATTGGGCCCACTGGAATGATGTCGACACATTTATTGATCATGTTCTCACTTCGCCGGAAGATTTGTCTTTAGGACGTCAGTTGCCACTTAATCAGCGATGCGCTCAAGTTTCTAGACCTGTATTCGAAAAAAAAGTTAAAGCTGCTTATAAGCATATTTCAAAATACCTTGAAATGCATAAAGCTGAATTTAAACGCATAAATCATGATAGCTTACACAAGCTTGAAGAAAATATAGAAATGATCAGTTTGTATGTAGGTACACCCACTTTTAGTATGGAGAAAGCCTATAACAAGGCAATTCAAGTCGTACATTCACTTCAAAAAGATATAATTATACATACTGATCAATCAAAGAATCTATCACCAATGTATGAAAAAAAAGAAGTAAATGAACAAAAAGAAGAATCGACGGTTAAATTATCTTCACAATCTAAACTGTATGAAGATAAAGAATTTGTAAAAATTCTCGAATATGAAATTCGTTTAGCTCAAGCTTATAAGGCTCCCAGAGAAGAAATAGAATTAATTATCTCTAGAGCGGAAAAATTATTTCTAAATGAAACTAACCCTCATGACATTAAAGAGAAAATGCTCGTTTCGATTAAAGGTTTAGGAACAACCGCAATTTTAGCTTCAAAATATGGAAATAAGACAGCCAATCTTCAAAGACTAGCTAACAATTTTCAAGCTAATTCAGCCGTTAATTCTTCCACTCAGGCAGTTATGATCCCTAAATTCCGTGGTATAGCCCACCAAAACGTATTAGAATTTATTCAGCAAAACTTTCCTGAGTTCAATTATTTATGGAGTCAATTTACTAGTCATATGGAAATTGAAGGCAGTAGCATTGAATTGGCTTCCGAAATCCTCATTAAAATTCAAGCTGGTATCAAACAGGCCTTCTCTACCAGTGAAACATTTCCCCCAGAAGCAGACATAGCTGAATTTGTCAAATTGAACAAAAAAATGATTGTTAGAAGTACAGGTAAAGAAGATACTTTAAAGGTCGCCAATCCTGGCGGCAATGATAGTATTGATTCTGTTCCACCAACAAGAAAACACATTTGCGCGGCTATTGGAGAGGTAGTGGCTTCTTATTTTTCGGCAAGATCATTGGGACAAAGACAGGCTTCAGGTGATGATATTACCCAAGATCCATTTATGCCCGTGCTTTTGCAAGTTATGGTCGTAGAGAATCATGGAGATATGCCAACTTCAAAAGTCGCCTATGCAAACATACCCGCTTCCGGAGTCATGTATACTACTGAAGGATCCTTAGGTACCGAAGGTGTTGTTCAAATTAGTGCTGGTTTTGGAGGTGCTGACGGAATAGTTACAGGTTCTATGCCTTCAGATATTTTTTATAAGCAAGGAGATTTTCTACATGGAATTGTTAAAGATAAACCCCTCCGCCGTGCTCCAGGCGAAGCAGGAAAATTAGCAAATGTAGAGAATCCTCCTGAAATAGTTCGAATTCCAAGCTTAACCCAGCTACAAATCAACCACCTCGCAGATATTGGAAATCATTTGCAAGAGATCTACGGGTTTCCTCTAGATATAGAGTGGACAATAGATAGAAACACGGGAGTATTATATTTGCTTCAAGCACGACCTATTGCGCATCAAGAAAGGATTCAGCCGAGTTATATAGAGCCCGAAAAAATTAAAGAATTAGAAAATTTGCAACAAGTCATAGTTGCTGAAGCCGGCGGCGGCAGCGTGAGAATCCTCAACCAAAAAAATGCATTTACTTGTCAAACAGCAAAAAATGGGGTGGATAAATATTTAGCAAATTTAAAACACAAGCCGGAAGCGATTTTCATAGCAGAGCCATCAGCCCCTAATTCACACGAAGCTGGCTTTTGCAGGGAAAGGGGTATTCCTTTGATTTATTTACCTGGAAATCAGTACAAAGCCACACTAAGCTTGTTAAAAACACATCATTTATTATTGGATACACAGGAAGGCTTTATAGCACAAGTGCCAGATAAAAAAAACCCCTCAGAATATATTTCTGTAGGTTTAAGGCGTCATCTTGCTCCAAAATCAGAGACATTGCTACTGCAAGCCTCTGAAAAAACTTTTGAAAAGCTTAGAGAAGATTTGAAAGTTCAAGCTCTGCTCTTTAATGATGTAGGTTTAAAACTATCTTTTGGTTGGAATATTTTTGATAAATTACTTAATTCTTTCGAAGAAGCAGAATCTCTTGCGGAAAAAGGTTATCTTTTAGAAAGTCTTCTTCGCATTATTGAAAAAAGATTACTCCCAAAAATTCCAGAAAATGAAAGAGATGATGTTTGGAATAAAATTCTTTTTAACGCTAGACATGTCTGGAGTGCTTGTAACGATCCGAATGCCGATGTATTAAATAATAAATTCGCCATGAATTGGCTAAGAGGGTCCATTTTACAAAGACCTGCCGAAGGAATTGTTGGATCAGAAACATTACATACAACTTTAGGGGCCATTAAGGAGCGAAAAATACTAAGCATAAAAGGATCAGAAGCTTTACAAGGGATTGATATTGATCAAAATGCATTAATGGATATCTTTCAAAGATCAGAAAAATTTATCCTAACCCCTAACGGCAGAAAAGAATGGGCGTCCTTTATAAAAAATTTAGATTTCACGCAAATGCAACAATTGGCAGATTTATTCAAAAAATTAGGTTTTAAAGTCATTGAAACATGGCTTAATTCAAGTTTTATAAAATCTTGGTATGATTTAGAAG
>JACDGH010000288.1 GCA_013815395.1 Parachlamydiaceae bacterium | reverse complement strand
CCCACACCTAAGCCACAATGAGCATAGCGAATGCTGCGCAGGTATGGGTGCACCGATAATATTATTTGTAAACCGGGGAGTTGGTTCTTCTTTCATGCACTTTTTATTCACTCCCTGACTGGATAGGAGGTAAATATGAGAGAAACAGTTCGTGTAAGTTTTGATGTTTTTATTGACGAACATACCTTTGTAAAATCGGCCTGTGTGGAAGCCCATATTAATTTTCGAGATTTAATGTTTAGATTTCTTTTGTTGGAAATTGTTATGGAAGTGCACCTCAATTTAATTGCTGATTAATATCTTATAATAATTTTTATAATCAGTAAAAAATGTAAATGTATTGACTTTTCTAAGGAATCATAAATTTATATTCAATATTAAATTTTAATTTGCTTACATCTTAATGCCTTTTTTTTTATAATAAAGATTAGAGTGAAATTGCTTCTTTAGGAGGCGTCCATGACAGAAGAACATAACCCCTTAACGCTGTCTCAGGAAGAATTATCAAAAGCCATACAAGATGAAAGCAGTAAATTCCAAGACTACTTTTTGTGGCTAGAAAAAGCCATGCCCACAGCTTTTTTCGAAGAAGTTAGCAAAGAAAACATGATGCTTATCGTGCATAACCTCATGGGATTTGAGCTTCAGGAGTGTTTTTCGACAATTTATTTAAAAAATGCCGCTCTTGTGATGTGTTTAGATAACGCCGAAGCCGATCTTCGCATCCTCAAAGACTATGCTTTTTATGGAATTAAAAACTATCAAGCCTTTGTCTCCAAAACACCCCTCCCCTTTCCGGGAATTACAGGTAATTTGCGCATCGCAGCAATTTACTTTACGGAAGCTAATGAAAAGCAAGACGCCCCCTTCCCCAAGGAAATCAAAGAACAACTGCGCGCCTTGGCTAAAGAACGCAATGCCCAACTTTCTAATGAAGAATTTGATAAACTCATCTCCGGTATTAATACCCGCTTTTTACGTTCGCTTCCCCTTGAAAGGCTTTTTCTGGCCCTTGAAATGTTTTTCCGGGCTCAAACGCGCGATAACTGTCAATATGAAGTGCGCTATAATGAAACGTGGGAAGAGAATGGTTTAGCTTCTATGCAAATCGTACTCGCCTGGCGCAATACGCCGAAGTACAACTTTCTCTATCGTTTAGTCCGCACTATCCATCGACATAAACTTGTGATGAAACGCGTTAACGCTACCTATATAGACCCCTACAGCAAAGAAAGCATTCTAATTATGACGCTCGATCTGCACGGTGCTAATGGCCAGGCAGCCTGGGATGTGGCAAACATCGTAGATTTTCTCAGGGAGTTAGTGACTGTTAAATATTTTGAGAGTTTTGATGTTATCGATCAATGCCTGGTCAGCAAGGATATCATTTCTGGCAATATGGGCAATTTCATGCGTTCAGCAGTCAATTTTATTCACCAAGCCCTGGTTCATTTGGACGTTAATCTATATACATTAGAAAGCATTGAAGAAGCTTTTTGTCGCCACCCTGAACTGACGGCGGCGCTCTGTGAAGCTTTTGATACCAAATTTAATCCAGATTCCCATAATTATGACAATTTTCTTAAGAGGCGCGAACAGTTTCTCACTGATGTGGGTAAATTGGACACCGGACAAGAGGATAATGATATTCGTCGTAAAACCATCTTGCGACAAGGCATGAATTTTGTGCATTTTACCCTCAAAACAAATTTTTTCCGTAACAATTATACGGCTCATAGTTTTCGTTTAGATCCTCGATATCTGGATGAGATCCCCTTTGAAAGAGCAAAAAAATTTCCAGAATTACCTTTTGCCCTTTTTTTCATTAAGGGCATGCATTTCTTTGGTTTTCATATTCGCTTTAAAGATCTTTCGCGAGGGGGGTTACGTACTGTCTACCCGGAACATATCGAACAAATCTCGCATGAACGCAATAACGTATTCACCGAATGTTATAATTTAGCACTCACACAACACATGAAAAATAAAGATATCCCCGAAGGTGGATCTAAAGGGATTATTTTCTTAAATCCTTACGAAAGACGAGAATCTGAATCCCTCATCTTCCAAAAAGAACTTGAAGCTTCCAGCTTCCAACCAGAAATTATCGAAAAAAAAATCGCTATGTTCCGCAAAGAACAAAGAAATGAATATCTTTACCAAGCCCAACGCTCTTTTATCGAAAGTCTGCTCACCATCATAAATTGCAATTCTGATGGGACCATCCGCGTTAAAAATATCGTCGATTATTGGCACCGTCCTGAATACATTTATCTAGGCCCTGATGAAAATATGCATGATGAAATGATCAACTGGATTGCCAATTTCAGCAAGCAACATCACTATAAAGCAGGCGCCGCGTTTATTTCAGGGAAACCAATTGAAGGTATTAATCACAAAGAATATGGCGTGACATCTCTCGGTATCAACGTCTATATGGACGCGCTCCTCCGTTTTTTAGGGATAGACCCAGACAAACAATCTTTCACCATTAAAATTTCTGGCGGGCCTGACGGCGATGTAGCTGGAAATCAAATTCACAACTTATTTCGCTTTTATCCAAAGACAGCTAAGCTCATCGCTTTGATTGATATTTCAGGGACTATTTACGACTCACAAGGGCTAGATTTAGAGACTTTAAATAATCTGTTCCTTCAAGGCAAATCAATTAAATATTACCCACCAGAGAAGCTTTCAGAAGGAGGGTTCTTGCTAGATAAGAATGCCAAACGCAGTCAAACAGCCTTAGCCCAGCAAACCCTGTGCTGGCGCAGAAAAAATGGGAAACTCGTCGAAGATTGGCTGTCTGGTAGCGATATGAATCACATTTTACGCAATAACATGCATCAAACGAAAACTGATATTTTTATTCCGGCAGGTGGACGACCACGAACATTAAACGAAACAAATTATAAAGAATTTTTAGATGAAAATGACAAACCCACATCACGTGGCATTGTAGAGGGTGCAAATTTATATATTTCACCTAAAGCACGCAAAATATTTGAAAAACTTGGCACGCTTATTATTAAAGACAGTTCTGCAAATAAAACAGGCGTGATTTGCTCATCCTTCGAGGTTTTATGCGGCTTAGCACTCAGTGAACCGCAATTCATGGCCAATAAACCTGTTCTGGTGCAGGAAATCCTCGAACGTCTTAAAAAGTGTGCCGCCAATGAAGCAAATCTTTTACTGCGCACACATAAAG